>JAWAXL010000012.1:0-30981 GCA_038820405.1 Bathyarchaeia archaeon | reverse complement strand
ACCCTTTCGGTGAGGAACCTTTCCAGGCCTCCTCACCTATCGGGAATTAGCCCCAGTTTCCCGGGGTTATCCCCGTCCCGAGGGTAAGTTAGCTACGTGTTACGGAGCCGTCCGCCGCACCCTCTCCGATGGCTGGAGGGTGCCGACTTGCATGGCTTAGTCCCACCCCGATAGCAGTGGGGTCCGGCAGGATCAACCGGAGTTGGGGAGTGGGTCACAAATCATTCTGGTTGTGGGGTGGCGTTAAGCCCACCTTAGACCTTAGCTTATTTTTGGGCTAAGGCCCGCATCTTTGTGTCCACAACTGGAGGTCAACGCTTCATTATGAGGCTTTAACACCTCTTTTTATCAGCGTTGACGCCGCCGTTGTGGACTCCAATAATTTATTCATAATTTTTCGATTATAAATACTTTTTGGCTTATTGGTAAAGCTTATCAATATAGTGGGATTGATATTTCAGTTGTGTATTTGGGGGGTGCTAATGGCGCTTCCTGAGAGGTTTAGTGGGATGCTGGGTGGCTTTATTGAGGACCTGAAGGCTCGTGAGGTTATTCTTGGGTTTGGTTTATTTGGTAGTTGGAGTCGTGGTGATGCCACTCCTACCAGTGATATTGATTTTTTAGTGGTTGAGAGCAGAGATTATGATTACGATTATGTTGAAAGGATCGAGATAAATGGTTGTCTTTTAGACTTAAATCACGTTTCAAGATATTGGATTATGAAGATGCCACCTGAGATTGATCAGAAAATCTATGAGTTGCAGGTTCTTTTTGATAGGGATGGTTCATTAACTAGGGCCAAGAATTTAATCTCTAGGATTTATTGGAAGCCTGAGAGAGTTGAGCTTAGAACTGAATCTTATCTTTTTGAGGCAGACTCGTATTTGAGTCGGGCTAGAGAGGCGTTCGTCAGGAGTGACTACCGAAGCGCTAAGGTGAACGCTATAAGGAGTTTTTGGGCTCTAGCAAAGATTTTGATTGAAGCTGGGAAAAAATTGATTCTCAATAGCTCATTTATTAGAAATCTTGAGCCTGCATGTAAAAGCCTAGATATGTACAGCTTCTATAAAAATTATATTGCTGTTGCTGGCTTTGAAGGTTTAAGTAAGAGTAACTTGAAATCAATTCTTGATTCGCTTACCTTAGCGTGGGAGGGTATGGTAAAGTTTTGTATATCTGTATCACCATTACTCAAAAACATCCATCCAAGGCTCAGTGCTAAATTTAATTATTATGGGCGGGAGTCGTTTCTCAAGGGCCTGAAGGCCAGGATAAACGAGCTTTTAGAAGTCTCTTCAATAGAGACGGCCAATTACATCTTCCACACCTTAATGGATGTAATAGAAAGCTACACGTACGTAGCATCTACGCTAGAGGGTTCGAAATTCGATTACGCGACGATTATTAAGCACCTAAGTGAGTTAAAGAGCGCTCCAAGCGAAGTATATTACGGAACCATTAAAGCACTACGTGTAGAAAATGTTTCAGATAGGGATGCCGAGAACGCATTAAGGACCGTGGCGGATATGGCCCTAGATGTAAGGCAGAAGAGGAAAGGATTGATAGCACGCCTATCAGGTTAAATAGATCCAAAAAGAAAATAAGCCCAAAATTGTGAAAATATATCTTGTGGTGCAGCCCGGTGGTGTAGCGGTCAAGCATGGTGGGCTCTGGACCCACCGACGGGAGTTCGAATCTCCCCCGGGCTACCAAAATCTTCCTTTTTCATGAATGGAATCTTTTTTGGATCTTCTCTAAAGGTTAAAAGGCCTCTCAAAGTATGTGCAGGTTTTAAGGCAAGTTGACAAATGCGGGCATAATTCATAACTTCTTCAAGTCATTTTTAATTAATAGTGCTATATAGAAATTTGTTAAGCGGCTTCTAGAAGAATTAAAGGAGTTAATGAAGATTAACATATAAAATATATTAGTGATCTAATTTTCTCAAATATATCTTCAGCTTTTATGAGAGCGTTATAGTGGGGCATTTAAAGGTTTTCAGTACCGCTTCACTCTGTTTCATGTAGTCTTTTAATAAAAGAGAAGTCGATCATGAGGTGAATCTCTCTTTTTTGCTTCAATCTCTTCTTTTTCTGCATTGCTCTAAAATTAGTTGTCTAAATGGTTATAATTAGAGTTGTTTTCTCATTTGCTTATGAACTGGATAGCCTTTAACGGCTTTGTTCCCTCTATGACTGCAGTAAATTCTCTAGAATCATAAATATTTTATTCTAATTTAGTAATTTTTTAGGAGAAAATTTGGCTTATAACTTAATTATTGCATATTAGCCCAGGCATTATGGATATACCCTCTCTCCCCTACTATTTGAAATAGTAGAAAATTTAGAGAAGAGATGTCCACATAATGGCTATTGATGTAAATCACCGTAGATATTGGAAAGTTCGCCCCATACAAGAGGATTCTTTGCCTCCTGTGCTCCTTGGGATAGAAAGGTATCAATCTCAAACCTTTTAGCCTTATGGCAAGCAGCAATGAAATATGGAATATGCTTATAAGGGTCGCTAATGCTAGGTAGATTTAATAATAAATGCATGTGCTTAATTAGTAGTGTAGCTTGGGCATCTTTAAATAGGTGGCGATAACCTAATTACTTTGATAATTTCTAGATGTTAAATAATGTTAAAGATCTAACCGTAACATCATTATTTGCTAGTTTGCTCTTTGAAATGTTTTGAGACTAAATCTTTTTAAGTCTCAAGGGTATAAGGCTACATGTACTCCTTGGTGGTTTATATTGGGCTTCATACACCTTTATACTGGTGATGGAGAAGGTAAGTCCATTACAGCTTTTGGTCTAGCTTTGAGAGCTGTTGGTCATGGATATAAGGTTATAATAGTTCAGTTTATGAAGGGTAGGAAGGATGTTGGCGAATATAGGATCAAGGATAGGCTTGCACCAAACTACGTGATTCGACAGTTTGGGAGGGAGGAGTTCATTGACCTAAAGAATCCAAGTCCAGTTGACTGCACTCTAGCGAAAAGCGCAATTAACTTTGCTAAGAAGGCGCTTAGCCAGAAGCCCCGCCTCCTAATTTTAGATGAGATAAACCTTGCTGTCTCCGTTGGGTTAATCAAGATAAATGATGTTCTCGAAATTTTAAGTAATATACCTGAATCAACGACGGTTGTGTTGACTGGGAGAAATGCCCCTAAAGATCTTATTGAAATTGCTGATCTCGTCACAGAGATGCGTGAGATAAAGCACCCTTGGAGAAGGGGGGTTCAAGCTAGAAGGGGAATAGAATACTGAGAAGAAAAGATTCTGGCGCTTATTAGATTTTCACTCCCTTTCTTTCCTCACAGTATATTAAATATAGAAATGCCAGCACAAAAGAGATTAAAACCAATACCTGCAAAATCATCTTAAATGTATCGAATAATTCTGCACTCATCTTAGCTCATCTCAGCTTCCTATAAAGTTATAGGGAATATTTAAGGCATTACTATCTTCCACTCCCTCATTAGGAAGTCATACGCTTCATCGCTCTCCTCAATAACATCATATTTTCCTAGGGCTTCTGCAATCTTCTGTCCAATCAAATGGTAGCATAAATAAGTTTTCTGGCTCATAACATGGAAGTAAAAGTCATCGCATGAGCAAAAGACGGCGTCTGGCATAATCAGATAATCTCTTTCCCTACCAATAACTATCCAAATAACCCTGCCGCTTGGCTTAAAAATATACTTTTTAACTCTACTATCCCTAATAGTTCTCCAAGCCTTTATGAAGCGGGAGCCAAAGGTTGTAGCTAGGCGGTCAAAATTCTCATCGCTAATTTTTCCAGACCTTTTAATATCTTCACAGATACTTTCTAGAACTTCGCTTTCAGCTCTATCCTTTTTCATCAAACCAAAACATAATTAGCTCCAAGCAAAATAAATAAATTTTTATGCGGAAATTTCCCCTCATGTCTGCAATGGCTCATCACATTTCAGCCCGCCCATCGTAATCATCGGGGCAAATAAAATTATGTCCCTCCTCGAATAAATCCTTACTTCTTGTTTCTTGGGGGTTAAGCGAAGAGGAAATAATTTAACTTCCTCAATTCAGCATAGTATTGCTTGAGGCGGCCTTATGAGGGAATTATGCCAGCCCAACTCTGAGGATGAACTGAAAATAGAGATCTGCAAGGTTATGAGGAGACTCTTTAACAAGGGTCTGATATCATCATTGAGCGGAAACATCAGCGCCCGACTTCCTGAGGCTAAGGAGTTTTGGATAACTCCAAGTGGGGTGTTTAAGGGCGAGCTTAAGCCTAGGGATCTGATAAAGGTTGATTTTAATGGCAGTGTTATTGAAGGTTTATTGAAACCATCTATTGAAACCCCCTTCCATGCAGCCATATATAAGCGGAGGGGCGATGTAAATGCTGTTATACATAGCCACAGCCCGGTGACCACGGCCCTCACAATAGCAGGGATCGACATAAAACCCTTAATTCCTGAGACTTCACTGGTGTTGGGAGAGGTCAAAGTTGTTCCGTGGGCTTCTCCAGGCTCAGAAAAGCTGGCTAATCTCATCGGCGAATATATTAATGGTGTCAGAGCTCTAGTGCTCATGAACCACGGCGTCGTGAGTGTTGGAAGAACCCTTCTTGAAGCAGAGGCGATAATTGAAGCCTTGGAGGAGACTGCAACAGTACAACTTATAGCATCATTGTTTGTAAAAGATTTTCCAACTATCCCTAAGGAGGACATAGAGTTAATGAAGAGATTGTATGGAAAATAATTAATTAAATTCCTCTATTTTCAATGGCACCAGCCCTATCCCGTAATTTATTACTAGGGGAGCGAGTTAGGAGGCATTAAAAGGGTAATTGAAGCCATAAAAATTTTGTGGAAGAGAGAAATTTAAACCCCTCAGCATCTACACTATTAGAGTCGTAAGACTTAACTCACCTATATCCTTCCTGGTAAGAGCCATGGTGATGAAGAAAGAATGGTAAGGTTTAAATTAAAGATCTATTTTTGCTTTTTGTACAGGTGAAACTGCTTGTCAAAAGAAGAAGAGCAGGTTTTGCTATATCAATATCAATGTGTTAGATGCGGGGCTATTGTTAAGTCGACTGACTTGGAGCTTGGCATAAGATGTCCATACTGTCGCTATAGAGTTCTTAAGAAAATTAGGCCACCAGTAGTTAAGAGGATTCTTGCCAGATAGAAAACCCATCATCAATGAGTTAATGCAAATATTATTAGAGAATACATATGGTGATATAGATTGCCGGATTTTAAGATTAAGGATTTAAACTTAGCTGATAAGGGTGAGATGCTAATAGAGTGGGCTTCTAGACATATGCCAGTTCTAAACCAGATAAGTGAGCGCTTTAAAAATGAAAGATCCCTGAAGGGTCTAAGGATAGGCGCATGTCTCCATGTGACAAAGGAAACGGCCGTTCTTATAAAAACTCTTATGGATGGAGGGGCTGAAGTAGCTCTATGCGGCTCAAACCCTCTCTCAACACAGGACGAAGTTGCAGCAGCGCTTGTTAAAATGGGAGCTAAAGTCTACGCATGGCGTGGAGAGACCACAGAGGAATACTATTGGTGTATTAACAAAGTTATAGATTTCAGGCCGATGATTACGCTTGATGACGGTGCAGATCTCGTCACTACAATGCACCTCTCAAGGAAAGATGCTCTAAAAGATGTTCTAGGTGGAACCGAAGAGACAACGACCGGGGTTATGCGTTTAAAAGCTATGGCGGAGAAGTATGTTCTTAGATATCCAATAATAGCCGTGAATAATGCATATACAAAGTACCTCTTTGATAATCGTTATGGAACGGGGCAGAGCACAATAGATGGCATAATGCGGGCGACAAACATTCTTCTAGCAGGGAAAACAGTTGTCGTGTGTGGTTATGGCTGGTGCGGGCGCGGCATAGCCATGAGGGCTAGAGGCATGGGTGCGAACGTCATAGTGACTGAAGTCAATCCGATAAGGGCTTTAGAGGCGGTTATGGATGGTTTTCAGGTTATGCCCCTAAGTAAGGCTGCTGAGATAGGTGACCTGTTCATAACAGCAACTGGCAATATAAGTGTCATCCGTAAGGAGCATATACTTAAGATGAAGGATGGAGCAATACTCGCCAATAGTGGCCACTTTAATGTCGAGATAAGTCTCCCAGACCTAGAGAGTATATCAATATCCAAGAGGACTATACGCCCAAATCTAGACGAATATATCCTCAAGAGCGGAAAAAGGGTTTGCTTATTGGCTGAGGGACGGCTAGTAAACTTAGCTGCTGCTGAGGGCCATCCCTCTGAGGTTATGGATATGTCCTTCTCAAACCAGACATTATGCGTCGAATATCTAGCCAAGAAACCTAAATTAGAGCCAAAGGTTTATGATGTTCCTAGGGAGATTGATGAGACCGTTGCGAGGTTGAAGCTGAGAGCAATAAATATACAGATAGATGAGATGACTGAGGAGCAGAGGAAATATATTGAGAGCTGGGAGTCTGGAACAACCTAAAGATGCAATATAAGTATTATAACCATGAATAGGTATTATTTGCCCAAGGGCATGCGGCCATCAACATTAGAGGAACGTAAACAATTTTATGAAGAGGAATTTGATCTTGAGAAGGTAAGGAGCTGGTTTAGTAGTTGGCGTGGAAGAGTGGTCTTTGCAGTAATAATTGGCAGGCATACAAGAATCTATCCGCCAGAATATGAGGAAGATGTCTCAACAACAATTATTATAGAGAACTACAGAGACCTAGTAGATGTTAGAGACTGGATACTAGAGTTTCTTCCAGAGTCAGTATATTATGATAGAAACATCTATGATGAAGAGGGCCGTATTTCAGGTCAAGAGCTAGTCTTTGATATCGACCCAGAAAACTTTACGTGTCCAGTACATGGCTCGCTTGAAGATAAAATGCGTATGCATCGGGGGCTGAGCTTCTGTGAACTGGAATTTGATATGGCCAGAAAGGAGACAATAAGGCTTTATGAAACCCTCTCTGAGACCTTCACAAGACTAAGAATCGTCTACTCTGGAAGGGGCTTCCACATACATATTTTTGATGAAGACCCTTTCGGATGGAACTACGAGAAGAGGAATGCCTTTGCGAAGGATATGAAGAGTAAGGGTTTCATGTTCGATGAATGGGTACTTCTGGTGGAATGAGACTAATTAGGCTTCCCTATAGTCTACATGGTATGGTCTCTAGAATAGTCATGCTAATAAGTATCTCTGAGCTAGAGGGATTCAATCCAATAGACGATTAAAGGTGTATACCAGCCTTTCTAAGGTTAGGTTATAGGTAACCTAACTTCCTCTTACAGCCTTTCTTTACTTCTTTAGCCTTCTTCTCTTCCTTTCCATAATAATAGTACTTCTTCTTTTTCTCAGCCTCAGACAATTAACTTTCATCCAATAGATTATTTAATTAGCAATTTTATAATAAAGTTTGTGTAGGAGAGGAACTAGTAGAAGATGGAGGATGCGATTGAGCTACTCATAGGAATCGCAAAGGAGATATACTCGGCCATTCATCCTCTACTCGGAACAGCAGATGCCAAAAAAATTGTTGGTTTGGGCTTTGGTGGAGATAAGACCAGGTTTATTGATGCTGTAGCGGAGAAAGTGGTTATAGAGCGCCTGGAAAAGAATAATTTTTCCTGCGTATTTATTGGTGAAGAATTTGGAGTTAGGAGAATTGGCTCGTCGCCCAGCTTTTACCTAGCCGTTGATGGAGTTGATGGAACAAATAATGCCATAAGAGGCATAAGATTTGCATCCGCATCCTTGGCCTTATCAAGAACGGAGTATTTAAGTGACCTAGAAGCAGCCGTAGTAATAGATCTATATAGTGGGGAAATATTCTCGGCTGAAAGGGGTCTTGGAGCTAAATGTAATGGGCGGATTATAAGGACATCTAAACAAAGGGATCTCGGAAACTCTATTGTTAGTATAAATATAACAAAGAACATAGAGGCAGCAAGAAAATTGCTGCCGGTTATAGGTAAGGTTAAGGGTGTGAGGGCTTTTGGATCAGCCGCCCTAGAAACATGTCATGTAGCATGTGGTCTTCTGGAAGCATATATCGATTTGCGCGGAGTGCTTAGAACAATAGACTTTGCGGCTGGAATGCTTATCCTGAAAGAGGCTGGCGGAGTATTTTTAAGATCAGATGGTGATGATATGATGAATGTACCGCTTACGGAAATTAGGCGCTTCTCAATAATAGCATCAGCTAATAAAGAACTACTTGAGAAAATAGTATCACTGATATCCTCATAGATACTCTTTTTGGTCAGTGTGATGAAAATGATGACAACGCTTAGACCAGTGAATCCTTATCCAGCATTAATCATAGAGAGTGGAAAAGATAAGATTCTAGTAATCTCTGATCTACATATAGGTTGGGAAACAAGTCTTTCTGAAAAAGGCGTTCACATACCATCCCAGACAAATAAGATTTTAAGAAGGGTGGAGCAAATATTAGCGCTGGAAGAGCCAAACCACCTAATTGTACTAGGTGATGTTAAGCATACCATCGTAAAAATTGAGCTTGGAGAGTGGCGCGACGTACCAGAGTTCTTTGAGAAGCTTCTCAAAAAGATTGAGCATATAAAGGTTGTACCCGGAAACCATGATGGTAATATAGAAACCCTACTACCGAGTAGAGTGGAGGTTACGTCACAACGGGGCATCATCCTTGGTGAAGTTGGGTTATTTCATGGTCATGCATGGCCGGATATAAAGATGCTGGGGTGTAAAACTCTGGTCATTGGGCATATCCACCCGGTAATAACATTTGAGGATCCTATGCGCTTCCGCATAACAAGTCAGGTTTGGGTTAAGGCTCCCTGTAATAAGCTCTCCCTAATTAAGGCGGCTCTGAAGCGCTATAAGGTTAAGCTTAAGGCAGAGGAGGATCCGGAGAAAGTGCTCAAAGAAGACTTCGGGATCAAGCCTAAAGTTGAAGATCTAATTATAATGCCATCATTTAATGATGTCTTAAGTGGGAGGGCTATAAATAGAGCCTTAACGCTTAGAGAGGATGTTTTTAAGGATTTCATTGGACCAGTGCTACAATCAGGTGGAGCCATGCTTAATAAAGCAGAAATTTACATGCTCGATGGAACGTTCATTGGGTTTCTTAACGACGTTATTAAATTAAATAAGCAATAAGTTTCCCTCAAGTTAGTATTCAATTGGCCAGCGAAAAATTATATTATGGTTTCGCACTTTAATTTTTAGTGGCCAGTTCCTACATGATTTTAGGAAGCGCCTGGAATGGAGGAGGAAAAACTCAAGAAGATAGCGGAATTGAGGGAGGTTCTTGAGGAGAGGATAAGGAGTTTAGAGGCGGAGATTGAGGGCTTGAGAATTATTCTCGAATTTGTCAATAACCTTCTGCTTGAAAGAAGTTTTAAGAAGGCTGAGGAGCTGATCTCAGTAAGGGCTCCTGAGATGACCCCGGGTGTGCAAGCTCCACTTAAAGAGCCGACAAGAATTATACCATTAAAGACGAGCGCTGGTGAATTACTAGCAAATATTTATGTGGAGAATAGAAACCTACGTGTAGTTCCGGAGCCTAGCAAAAAATTTGATGTGAGTACTCCGCCGTTTGAAGCCTTCTTAATCGAGAAAGTTCTGAACAAGATGCATGAGATGGATGAGGAGGCAGTTAAGAGAGGCGAGCTCACGCCAGAAGAGGTCTTATCCTACGAGATAAAGAGGGATGGAAATACCATTAAGGAAATACTTATCCAAAATGTGACGCCTCAAAGGGAGCGTGAGCTAAGATCCGCAATACGCTGGACACTAGAGAAAATGTATGAGAAGAGTAAGTTTTCTTAATTGAAGAAACTCTATAAAATAAAGATGCGAAATATTCATATTTTTCATTGTACAATTTTATTTTGGACGATGAGGAGATCGAGGTACGTGGACTCTAACCCGCAGTAGATGACGAACTTTTCCCGCTCCTGAGTCCAATAAATTAGTCTTAGACGTGAGAGCCCCCGAAAAACTAGCAGTATACCATAAATCTTTAAAATCCGTATTATTCTTAATTTTTGCAGAGCAAAATTGACTCCATTTATCTTGGCTACGAGGGGTTTATTTTGCGTCATGAAATGCTTCAACCAGTGCGTGGCATGAGGGATCTAACGCCAAATGAAGCCTGGAAACTCAGGCTTATTGAGAGTAATGCTAGGCGCTTGGCAGAGCTATATGGTTATGAGGAGATTATAACCCCAGTAATTGAGCATTATGATCTTTTGGCAGCTAAAATTGGAGAGGAGAATAGAAAGCGAATGTATATATTTGAGGACCTTGGTGGAAGGAAGGTTGCTTTAAGACCGGAGTTCACAGCCTCGATAGCCAGAGTCGTTGCCACCAAGTTATTGACGGCGCCCAAACCCATAAGGCTCTTCTCCTTCGGAAGCCTTTATCGTTACGATGAGCCGCAACTCGGGAGATACCGCGAGTTTTGGCAGGCAAACTATGAGCTAATAGGCTCAAGCAGGTCAGAGGCAGATGCTGAGATCCTATGCCTAACAAATGATTTCCTTAACAGCATCAGCTTAAGAGACTACACTACAAAAATTAATCATATTGGCATTTTACGCTGGATACTTAGCCGAGAGGGGGTCTCCGAGGATGGTCAAAATGTAGTTATGCAGGCTCTCGATAAGAAAGATTGGGATGGAGTGATTAAACTCGCTAAGAATCTTGGTGTTAGTGAGAGATGTGTAGATGTTTTAAAAAGTCTCATCGAGATAAGATGTTATGAGAAGAGTAAGTTTTTTGAGGAGGTCGGTGAGACTGTTAAAGGTTATGAGGAGGCGGCGAGCGTTCTAGAGAATCTCAGAGAAACTATCGATCTACTTGATAGAGCTGGCATAAAGATGCGGTTCTACTTTGAGGCTGGCTTTGCTAGGGGTCTAGAATATTATACTGGGATAATATTTGAAACCTATGTTCCAGAATTGGATATTGCTATATGCGGCGGCGGAAGATATGATAAGCTCATAAAGTCTTTCGGCGGCGGAATGGTTCCAGCTATTGGTGTTGCATTTGGCGTAGATAGAATAATGTTAGCTATGGAGAGACAGGGCGTAAGTCCATCTAGGCCACGAAATGTAAGAGTTTTAGTAGTCTCACTAGATGATGGTCTCTTAGCCGAGGCAATCAAGATAGCTAATATGCTGAGGATGAATAAAGTGCCCTCTGAAGTTGAGGTTATGGGACGTAGCCTCTCAAGAGCTCTTTCAGATGCAAGTAGAAGAGAAATAACGCACGTGGTGATAATTGGCCCAAAAGAAATTAGTGAGGGAAAAGTTGTTTTAAGGGATATGAAGAGTAAATCTCAGAGAGAGGTCAGGGTCGAGAATTTACCAGCGGAATTATCTTTGGAATTACCATCCTGCAGCCGCTAGAGCGTTTTTTAGCGCTTTTATGACATTTTCTCTGCCCATCACAATTATATATGGGCCAAGTCTAGGACCTGAGGGAGCCCCTAAAAGTATCATATAGAGCTTCTTGAAGAACTCTTTGGGATCTAGACTTTTTTGTCTAGCAGCTTCAAAGATTGCGCCCTGAATTTTTTCAGCTTCATCCTCAACTTGAATTTTCTGGATTAAATACTTTATTGTCTCAGCTTCTTCCATGCTGAGTTCAACTTTGCTTTCAGATATTTCTTCAAAGTCTCCTACCCAATTTTGAGCATATTGTATGCGCTTTTTTAAGTCCTCAAGATTACCATGTACATTCTTTATGTATCCGTATTCCTGAAGTTTTCTGAGCACGAAGTCTATTTCAGAACCTTTTGGAGCGACCTTTACCAAGTAAGTGAGTATATTATAGGGCACGTGTATGCTTGGCTTGTTTGGGGGCTTTAGAAACCAGCAGTACTCATAAAGTCCCCTAAGTTTAATCCTATCTAACTCGTTCTCAACTTTAATTTTACCAAAGTATATATCCTCAAGTTTATCAAACTCATCCATATAGCGGGGTACGTCGGAGATAGAGATATTTCTCGTTCCAATGAACCTCTTCAGCGTCAATAATAGTAGAGATTGTGGTGATCCATACTTAAGCCAAAGTTGTGGTGTAAATATGTTCCCAGCGGACTTTGATATCTTTTTTCCACTCTTATCGAGAAACATCTCATAGCGCGCGTGTAGCGGCGGCTCATAATTCAGTATTTCACGTGAAATTCTATCATTTACCCTAACTGAATCAGCTATATCTTTACCATAAGCCTCAAACCTTATTCCGAGGGCTCTCCATCTAGCTGCGAACTCACCAGCCTTCCACCCAAGCTTTCCCTCGCCTTTAGTATAGTCTGTCTCCCCCTCATACCCGCAGCCCTCAATCCACTTCCCTTTAACCTCCATTCCCTCACATGTATATAACACCTTATTCTCCTTTTGAAGAAACTTATACGCCTTTGTCGTATAGATCCTTCCACAGGAAGCGCAGACCGGGAAATACGGAAGAACCTCGAGATATTTTTCTTGTCCAGTCTCTTCATATATTATTTTACCAACTTGTTCAGCATTCATTAAGATGTCTCGTATCTCATTATTAAGTAAGCCATTCTTATAGACCTCAACGGCGGACATAAACTTATACTCTATGTTAAGATTATCTAAGGCATCAAGAAGTAGGCTAACCATATGATCTCCATAGCTAGCGTGGCAGCCGAGAGGGTCAGGTATATCTGTCACAGGCTTGCCGAGATGTTCCTTTAAAGAGTCTGGGAAACCTGCGGGAACTTTTCTTAATCCATCCTTATTGTCTGAGAAAACTATGAACTCTGATTTATATCCATGATCTCTTAGGGCCAATGAGACTGCATAGTTTCTAGTAACCTCAGCTATGCTCCCTAAATGCGGTATCCCGGATGCGGCAACCCCGCTTTCAACCCTGATGACATCTAGGCTTTTACTAAGCTTTCGCTCCCGCTCAATTATTTTAAGAGCCATCTTATCATACCATGTTCCGCGTCCAATCACCTTTCTTGTCTCATCTTGCCCCATTATACTTTTCCTCTGAGACGCGCTTACACCACGATATTGAGAAATATTAGTAAAAATAAAGGTTTCTACCACTAAATGGGGAGATAGTTCATTAAGGTTCTTAGTGGGAAATAGCATTCCATCATTTTAAGGGGTCTTAAATATAAATATACATATAAAAATCAAAAAATTAGGATCTCTTATGCCCAAGGATCTCCCTTATCTTCTCAACGACTTCTGGATTCATTAAGGTTGTTGTGTCTCCAACTGACTCACTCCTCATTAGGGCTCTTAAGATTCTACGCATAATCTTTCCACTTCTGGTCTTAGGTAAATCCTCAACAAAGAATACCTTTTCAGGTCTAGCTATTGGCCCAATAATTTTGTCGACAATTTTCTTTATCTCCATCTCTAGATCTGTTGTAGGCTCATACCCCGGCTTAAGAATCACAAAGGCCACTGGCGTCTCTCCCTTAATGTCATGTGGTATTGAAACAACGGCGCATTCGACCACGGCAGGGTGCTGGGCTATCGCGTTCTCGACCTCAGCGTTAGCTATCCTATGCCCAGCAACTTTCATAACATCATCAACTCTTCCAGTCACCTTAATGTTACCCATTTTATCGTAGATGTAGGCCCCATCACCAGTATAATATACCTTGTCGCCATAGGCGCTAAAATATTGCAGTCTAAATCTTTCTGGATCTTTATATATTGTTCTAAGTAAGCTTGGAGCAAAGGGCGGCAGCATGACGAGGTATCCAGCCAATATCTGCCGTACAAAAGAAGACATCCTCATAATGTAGATCAAAAGCTAGCTTAGCAGTCCAGTAGGCCTGAAGAGCATAACCGCCCACGTGATGCTCGATCCCTTTGGGTTTACCAGTTGTCCCACTCGTATATAGTATAAAGTGTATATCCTCGCTATCCAATATCTCTGTTTTGCAGTATGGCTTCGTATCCCTCATTAAATCGTGCCACCAGTAATCGCGTCCCTTAACCATATTGACGTCTAAGCCAAGTCTCTTAACAACAATCACCTTATCTACAGTCGTTCCCTCAACACCTATGTCGGCATTAACTTTAAGGTTAATTATGCTCCCCTCCTATAATATCCATCAGCGGTTATCAGAACCTTTGCACCAGAGTCAAGCAACCTGTCTTTCAATGATTGACTACTGAATGCTGAGAAAATAACGTTATGCACGGCGCCTATACGGGCGCATGCCAGCATCGCTATAATAGTCTCTGGTATCATAGGAAGATAAATGCCAACTCTATCACCTTTCTCCACACCAAGACTCTTAACTACATTCGCAAACTCGTTAACCTCACGGTAAAGGTCATAATATGTTAAGACTCTATGCGACTCATTTAACGGTTCAGTCTCCCAGATTATCGCAACCTTGTTTCTTAGCCAAGTTTCCACATGCCTATCGACGGCATTATAACATATGTTAAGTTTTCCTCCGCTAAACCATTTATAGAACGGTGGCTCATGAATGAATGTCTCAGTCCACTCTTTAAACCATGTTATGCCCTCTTTAGCTAGCTTAGCCCACCAAGCTACTGGGTCTTTAACAGCTTCATCATACACCTTCTCATCACTAATCCAAGCTTTCTTCTTCATTTCCTCGGAAGGCCAGAAGACTCTGGGCCTACTTGGATCCTCGATAACCCATTTAATTAAATCCTTAGCCAAGTAATATCCCTCAGCATCGCACTTTATTTTAATTCTAATCTTCATTCAGAATGTCATTGATGATATATGCTTTATGGATGCGCTATGATGAATGGGGAGAGGAATAGATGTCTTCTAGAAGGAGAGATAAATTTAAATTTATTAACTGGTTTTCTCTGATTCTTATAGGTATTAAAGTGAGTTACACTGGCGTGATTTAGGTGTGATGTATTTGAGTGAAAGCTCTAATAAGATGGGCGAATCAAGCGAATGGATTCCACGCACAAAAATTGGAAAAATGGTACTTGAGGGTAAAATATCCTCCTTAGAGGAAATCTTCACTAATGGGATGAAGATAACTGAGCCGGAAATAGTAGATACACTTGTTCCGAACCTTGAGGAAGAAGTTCTGTATATAAGCATTGTTCAAAGGCAAACTGATGCTGGTGAGAGGTCTAGATTTAAGGCCATAATTGCTATTGGGAATAGGGATGGTTATGTTGGTATCGGCGCTGGCAAGGCTACACAGGTACGTATAGCTATAGAGAAGGCTGCCAGAGACGCACGAATGAACATAACAGTTATACGTAGGGGTTGTGGAAGCTGGGAGTGTGGTTGCGGTCAACCACATTCATTGCCCTTCGAAGTAACTGGTAAATGTGGTGCTGTCAGGGTCAAAATTATACCAGGTCCGCGTGGTCTGGGGATTGTTGCTGGCGAGGTTGCTAAGGTTATCCTTAGGCTTGCGGGCGTGAAGGACTGTTGGACTAGAAGTTATGGTCCCACGAGAACCATCCCATCCTTTGTATATGCTATATTTGATGCCCTAAAGAAAACATATGGAATTGTCACTCCACTAGATTGGGCGAGGTAGATTTTTGTGGAGAAGGGGGATAAATGCTTAGCGGTTGTGAGAGTTCGTGGTGTAGTCAATGTGAGAAAAGACATTAATGATGCACTTAAGATGCTTCATCTTGTTCGTAATTGTCATGCAACGCTAATAGATAACCGCCCATCATATATGGGCATGCTCCAAAAGGTTCACAATTACGTGACATGGGGCGAGGTCTCCAAAGAAATTATTGCTTTGTTGCTTAGGAAGAGGGGTAAACTTGTGGGAGACAGAAGAATAACTGACGAATACGCTAAGAGGATTGGCTTTGAATCCATTGAGGATTTGGCAGAAGCCATATATAACCTAAAGGTTGAGTTCCACAAGCTCCCGGATATTAAGCCCGTTTTCCGCCTACATCCACCGAGCGGCGGATACGATGGAAGTGTAAAAAAGAGTTATAGGAGTGAGGGCGTAGTAGGTTATAGGGGCAAAGCGATAAATGATCTGCTTAAGAAGATGATTTAGGGGAGGAAACTTTATGCCACATAAGGTTAGGAAGATCCGTAAGAAACGTGGGTCGAGAACATGTGGTTATGGTAGGGTTGGGCAGCATAGAAAGAGTGGATCTAAGGGTGAGAGAAGAGCTGGTAGACATAAGCACTTATGGTCATGGGTTCTAAGATATGAGCCAGACTACTTTGGATATAAGGGCTTTGTCTCACCAAAACAAAAGAAGATGAAGAATCTTAGGTATATAAATTTAAAAGAGCTGCAAGAAATAACTCTCAAAATGACTACCAAAGTAGGGGAGGGAGAGAAGATATTTATAGATTTAAAAGCTATGGGGTATATGAAACTCCTAGGTAAAGGGAAAATAACCTTGCCAGTGGTGGTTAAAGTTCCCTCATATACTAAAGAGGCTTTACGGAAGATAAAAGAGGCTGGTGGGGAAATATTATCCGCAAAGGAAGCTGAAATTGAGATGACCTGAAAAGGAGCCAAAATATTTTATGAACATTGGTATTTAGTTTTGAGGGAAAGATTTGGCGGGCAAGTTTTTAAGGACATTTCAACCACTAATAAAATTCATTCCTGAAGTTAAGGCTCCGGAGCGTAGAGTTAGTTTTAGTGAGAAGATTCTTTGGACTGGTCTTGCATTAGTAATTTACTTCATTATGAGCGAAATACCATTATATGGCTTACATAGAAGCGAGAGCGTGCTAGTTTACAGGATAATCTTCGCCTCAACGCAAGGTACATTGATGGAACTCGGTATAGGCCCAATTGTTACAGCCGGATTAATATTGCAGCTACTTGCGGCATCTGGTCTAATAAGCGTTAATTTTTCTGACCCAGAAGATAGGGCCCTCTTCTCTGGCGCAAGTAAGGTTCTAGCGGTAATTATGACAATGCTTCAAGCTTCAGCTTATCTTATAAGTGGTATCCTTCGTGCACTAGGAACCCTTCAAGCAATAATCATATTCATACAATTGCTTATTGCTGGTCTAATAGTAATACTTCTTGATGAAATGTTACAGAAGGGCTGGGGGATTGGAAGCGGTATAAGTCTCTTCATTCTAGCAGGTGTGGCTCAGCATATAATAATAGATTGCTTCTCGGTGGCGCCAGCAGTGAGCGGCGTGGGAAGTTTTAGAGGAATAATTCCGGCGATAATCGAATCATTAATAAGAGGGACGCCCCTCCCAGCCTTAGTTATAAGACCTGAGGGCGACCCAAGTATGCTAGGTTTATTTCTAACAACAGCAATATTTGTATTCTGTATCTATATACAGGGGGTTAGAGTTGAGATACCAATATCACACCATGGATATAGGGGATTTAGGGGGACGTACCCGATAAGCCTAACATATGTTTCAGTTTTACCAGTAATATTCACATCGGCCATATTTGGAAATATTCAAATCTTTGGGCAGATACTTTGGAATAATTACCGTGAGAACCCGATTTTAGGTTCGCTGGTGAAACTGATAGGCGATTTCGAGTATGTGAATGGTGGAGTTAGACCGATCGGAGGGCTGGCCTACTATGTTTCCGCTCCAAGAAACTTTATAGACTTTATAAATAATCCAGTCAGATACAGTATTTACGCCCTTCTCCTAATTTTCTTCTGCATTATTTTCTCATGGGTTTGGCTGCAGGTTGGCGGTCTAGATCCAAGGACTATTGCTAGGCAACTGGTAGATTCTGGTCTTCAGGTTCCTGGATTCAGAAGAGCTGAGAAGTCAATCGAGTTTATTCTGAAGCGCTATATCCCGACGGTGACGCTGCTAGGAGGACTCATTATTGGTTTACTGGCCGCGACTGCAGACATTTTCGGAGCATTTGGCACTGGGACAGGGATTCTTCTTTCTGTAAGTATTATATATCAGTATTACCAACAAATTATGAGGGAGCAGATTGAGGAAGTTTATCCTGGGTTAAGAAAGTTCCTTGAAAAGTAGGGGGGTCTTGCCAATTCTTGAGAATCCACCATACTTAACATTCCTTGTGATACTTATAGCTCTTTTACTATCTCTAATGTCAACTTTATCTAACCGTAAGCTCATTGATAGGAAACTGCTAGCTGAGTTTCAGAAGGAGTTTTCTGAGTGGCGGGCCAAAATGGAGCAAGCCAAGAAGACTGGTGATAAAAAAATTATAGCTAAGCTCAAAAAAGATGAAATTCGAATAATGCGAATGAGAGCAAAAGTTTCCTCACAGCAATTAAGGATCATGTTGATTACATTTGTTCCATTCATGGTGATATGGTGGATTCTAATACCATATCTTTATAGACCAGCGGCCTACATGCCACTACTTGGAACAACAATTCCGATACCATTCTATATATGGTACATTATATGTAGCACCTTCTTCTACTTTATATTCTCAAGAATATTTAGGTAAAGTATTACCGATTTATGGTGGTGTTCCTCATGGGCTTGATGGCTGGAGAAAAGAAGATCATTATTTGCATTTCTGGTTTAGCTGGTTCGGGAAAGAGTACATCTGCCAGAAAAATCGCAAAGCATTATGGTCTCAGAATCTACTCGGGTGGCGACATTCTTAAAGCAATTGCATCTGAGGCGGGCTATAGCGTATCTGGGCGTGATTGGTGGGAGACCGAGAATGGCATGCGCTTCCTTGAAGAACGACTAAGTAATCTAGATATTGATAGGAGAGTTGACGAGAAGATGATGGAGTTAGCTAGGGAGGGAAACATTGTATTAGATAGCTGGACTATGCCTTGGCTTCTAAAGGAGGGCTTTAAGATATGGCTCGATGCTTCAGAAGAGGTTAGGGCTGCCAGGATTGCTAAGAGGGATGGGATAAGTTTTAATGAAGCCCTTAAGCGCATGAGAGAGCGTGAAATGAGAACAAAAGAGATTTATAGAAGATTATATGGCTTTAGGTTAGGAGAGGACTTCAAACCATTTCATGTGATACTTGATGTAAATTATTTAGATGAAGATGAAGTCTTCAAGGCCCTACGACTAATAATCGACAAATGGCTTTTAAGAGGAAACTTAAAGTTATAGTGCTTCTTCACCTTAAAAGAACTATTTTTATTAGTAGAATAATTAGGTCACCCATTAACACAGTTATAAGGAAGCCTAGTGTAATGAAGACTATAAAGGGCAGTCCAAACGTGACCCAAACCTTTCCATGAAAATCTGCTGGTAGCTCCACTTTAAACAATCTTTCACCAGGGGGAAGGCGACTAAAAATCTTTAGTTTTCTGCCTACAGATCCATTTTCGCGCTTAACAAACTCTTCCATAAGTAAATAATGGTGTTTGCGTGAGTGTAGCTTATTTACATCAACCCTATAGCCAGTCATAAAAGCTAAAACTTTTATAAATAGACTTTCATGCTCAAGCCCCTCAAAAATTCTCTTGTCTCTTATATAATCCGCTAAGTTTCTTATTATTATTGGTAATATTGATAACGTTGCAAGGAGAACAGCATTATTAAAAGTTGAGATTGGCGGGGGCATTAAAAAATCGATAGAATGTTTAAGATATAAATTGATCATTATATTCCGGGAAAGGCTCGGCTGATAGGGCATCGCAATTGCTAAGCACATTAATGCCTTCGCGTCAGCTCCACCAAACAGACCTAAATAAAATAGCGCAATAGAGATGACGAATGTAATCATAAAGGTTAAGATCCATGTAAGCAGAATCTCCAAACCCCAACCGACAGAAAACATGGATATAAGTGTTAATGTTAATCCTAGTGGTGCAAAAATGATCCATATTATGTCCGAAACTTTCCTATTCTTAATATCATATATTGATGCAATAAGGAGGAATAATAGGCAAACCGAGATTCTAATTGGTTCAAGTATATAAAGCATTTCCGTACGTATCACCTAATCACACCAAAACTATCTAAATAATTGCTTAACAAATATAATATTTTTAGTTCTAGAGCCTATGATACACTCTAAGAAAACACTTATCTTGAACGTATACTCCTAACAGAGGAAACCTAGAATAGTTCCAGAATAATCTTAACCTGCAAATCTCTACTCTCTAAGAAGAGCCCATTTTAAGCCCAATCTCAGGAAAGCAACAAGTTTCTTGGAGCCCCGGGCGGGATTTGAACCCGCGACCCGCGGCTTACAAGGCCGCTGCTATAACCACTAAGCTACCGGGGCAACTTACCTCTATTTTACCAAGATTACTTTCTACTATAAATTTAATGTTTCAGCATGCCACTTATATATGATTTTAATTTAAGCAATATGTTGAGATTGAGAGAGGTTGGATGTTGAGGTTGACCGCCAATGAAATTAAAGAGGGGGACTATGTTTTGCTATATTTGGATGATAGGCGTACTTATCTAGTTAAAGCTGAAAAAAATAAATTTCTTCATACTCATAAAGGTTTTATAAGGATTGACGATCTCATTGGGCAAGAGTTTGGTGTGCGGGTAAAAAGTAATTTAGGGGTAGAGTTCATAGCGTTTAGGCCGGGTATAAGGGATTATGTGCTTAAGAGTATGAGAGACACGCAGATAATATATCCTAAAGATATTGCACTCATAATATTATATGGTAATGTACAGCCCGGGAGCCGTATTGTTGAGGCTGGAACAGGAGTTGGAGCGCTCACAACGGCACTAGCTAGCTACGTGAGGCCTAGTGGCAAAGTATATAGCTATGAGATCAGAGAAGAGTTTCTTAAGATTGCGCGTAAGAATCTTGAGAGGGCTGGCGTTCTCGAATATGTCGAGCTAAAGAATAGGGATATAACTCAGGGGATTGATGAGAGGGATGTTGATGTTGTGATTTTGGATATGGCGACTCCGTGGATTGTGGTCCCACATGCTTATAGGGCGCTTAAGGGCGGCGGCTCATTTGTATCATTCAGTCCGACAGTTGATCAGGTTATAAAAACAGTTAATGAGCTGAGAAATCATGGCTTCACGTATATAGAGACAATAGAGTGTTTTATCAGGAAAATGCGTGTCGAGACGGGGAAAACTCGTCCAGAAACATTAATGGTTGGACATACCGGGTATATAACTTTTGCGAGGAAGGCTTTAAAATCCTCGAATGAAATAAATGGAGCGGAACAATTATATGATAACTTTCAAGAAAATTTGGGATAAGAAGCTTTTTCGATTATCTCTGCAGATGGCCCTCTATATTGCGCTCGTTTTTGGCCTCATAACATCCTTGCGTATAGCACTTGGTGTGGAGAACCCTGTATTTGTGGTTTCCTCTGGAAGCATGATTCCAACGCTCAATGTTGGCGACATCATAATTATCCAAAAAGTTACGCCAGCACAACTAAATGTTGGGGATATTGTAGTATTTAGGAACCCATGGGAACCGTATGGAACACCGATAGTTCATAGGATAGTAAATATAAGGATTGACGAAAATGGTAACTACAAAGTCATCACGGTTGGCGATGCTATTCACGCTAAAATGGATCAATTCTCTCCGTGGGATGCATCGTTACTTATTGGTAGGGTAATTATAAGAATCCCATATCTTGGAAACTTATATCTGTTTCTATCCTCGATACCCAGCAAAAATATGCTTACGATAATTGTTGTCACAATAATAATCATGCTTATGATGCTGTTTCTTTTTATCGATGAAGATAAGAAAAATGTGTGCATGGAAACTCAGAGAAAAAGTCCAATATATATTATTTCACTAAATATATTAACTGTATTCCTCATATTCCTCAGCCTATATGGCATGCTTAAAGAACTGCAACTGAATATCACAAAATATGGAATTGAAAACGTTTTCTTAGAGGTTGGTTTTATGAGTTATAGAATTAGCTGTTTAATAAATTATGGCATACGCTATGGCGCGTTGACATTCTCCTATTTTCAATTCCTGCTCTTAATTCTAGTGCTATTCAATGTCGTAGAAGTACTGTTTCCTATAATCCGCAATCATCTAAAAAGTTAAAAACATAAATATAACCATTATATAGCATATATTTTTGGGGAAAAATTTATATGTCTCAGCCACCACAATCTCAAGTTAAAGTCAAAATAGAGAATGTTGTTGCTTCAGCGATATTAAATCAGAAAATAGATTTAAATGCGGTTGTTAAAGGTTATCCAGGTGTTGAGTATCGCCCAGAGCAGTTTCCTGGGCTCGTCTTTAGGCTGAAGAGACCGAAGACTGCTACATTAATATTTAGTTCTGGCAAAATGGTTTGTACTGGTGCGAAGTCCGAGAAAGAAGCCCGCAGAGCAGTTATGAGAGTGATTAAGGAGCTTAAAAGGAGTGGAATAGTCATAGTGAGTAAGCCAGAACTAAAGATACAGAATATTGTGGCTTCAGCAAACTTTAGTGGAACGATTGATTTAGAGAAAGCAGCGTATGTTCTCGGCAAAACTATGTATGAGCCAGAGCAGTTCCCAGGCTTAATTTATCGAATGGATGATCCTAAAGTTGTCATACTCTTGTTTGCAAGTGGAAAGCTAGTTTGTACTGGTGCGAAGAAAGAGGAAGATGTCTATAGAGCCGTTGATAACCTCTTAAAGAAACTTGAAAAAGAGAAGATAATATACTACGAGTAGTAAAGATGGTTAATTATATCTCTAATAAATTGGGGATAAAAATTCCCTTAATCTGAATTTAGCACCAACTTTCTCAGCAAAATCTCTAATTTTTGAAGTATTGATCTCGGGTAAATCAACCACCGTTATTTCAATATCCATTTTAGCGTCTCTAAGCGCATGAACAAAATTTATCACGCTTTTATAAGCCTCCTTAAATACTGGTCTACAAATTCTATTGTATGCTTCTTCATCATGGCCATTCAAACTTACGCTAACAATGTCTACATCAGCACTCTTCAGCTCGCTTATTACATCTCTCCCTCGGTTAAGTAGAAGTGCTTGCCCATTTGTATTTAACCTGACTTTAAATGAGGGATAACATTTCTTAATCCACCTGGTAACTTCTAGAAGGCAATCAAGTCTGGCTGTTGGCTCCCCGAAACCGCAGAAAACAATTTCCTTCCACTTCTTTCTTGTGATGTATTCTTTTAACTCTTCAATTACTTGCTCAGCGCTCGGTTCGCTACTGAGCTTAAGCCTAAAGCTCGCTATTCCATCCCAAAAATATCTGAAGCAAAAGTAACATCTATTTGGACAACGATTAGTTATATTTAAATATAAGGAGTCTCCAAGCCAATATACTATATTCTCTCTCTTTTTAGACATACAATTAAATTTTAATCATCACTTACTAAAATCCCTTTGAGGAGCCTATGACCACAAGCCCACTTGTTATCTGGCATCCGGAGCATGCTATAAAGACTGATTCGAATCCAAAGTTGCTAACTATTACTACAGCAATTAATGCTGCTATTGAACCAGCTATCTCATAGGCCGACTCTGATATCCCAAATATAAATCCCCTTCTCTTCCTCCCACCTAGCTCAGCTATCATCGCTAATCTTGCTGGATCCTCAAGGGCATACGAGATTCCGAATAAGAATTCAAGTAAGTACAGCTGAGTTACATTTGAGGTAAATATATAAAGCATTGAGCAGGCCGCGCCTAATATTGCCCCAATGAGAAAGACTTTCTCCTTACTATAAGTATCCACCATCTTTCCAGATACTATTTTAAAAAATGCTGAGGAGAAGCCAAAGACAGAGAAGAGGAGACCAATGTCTGTAAAAGAGACTGAGAAGCGATTAAGGATGAAGAGTGGATAAATTGGGCCAAGCAGACCCACCCCTAGCGAACTTAGAAAGCTTAGCACTATTATTAGAGTTAATGGTCTCCGCATAGATACCACCCACAGACAGAGTTGGTGTGGGTCTGCCGCCCAGCATTATCATCTCTTTAAATGTAGCTCCCATTTCCTGATCTGCTTGCCTCCAACACCAATATTATATAAGCTCCCTCAAATAATTAAACTTTATTAACCATAACCCCTGAAAGTGGAGGCTTTATCTTTAGAGATTTTAAGTTTAAAATTGATTCTGCAGTAATTTCTGAATGAAATGTAATGTTATTTCATTTTCTCTCTCTGAAGTGTTCCCATCCTCTTCTCTCTATAACAACTCTTCTCCCATTAATATTCGCCTCAATTTTCCTCTCATTTATAACTCTTCCTAATTCTATCAACTGCGCGCCAACGTCCTCTAGAGCCTCTTTCGCGTAAACGAACATCTCTGGCTTAACTGTTACCACAAGCTCATACTCCTCTCCACCATATAAGCATAAGTCAAGTGGGTTGATACCAAATTCCATGGCAAATTTTTCTGCCTCTGGCGCTATTGGAATATTGTTTATTAGGAAGCCAACTCCGCTTGCCTCTGAGAGCTCATAGAGGCTCCATGCCAGACCATCACTTGAATCTATTGATGCCGTTAATGCTCCAAGGTCCGCTAGCAACAGACCCTCCTTAAGTTTAGCCTTTGGCATTAGAACTTCCTCAACTAGGGGTTTCCTAATATGCTCTGGTGGGCTTAGCCCTTCAAGCAATATTTTAAATCCAGCCGCCGTCTTGCCAAATGGCCCGGTTACCGCTACTATGTCGCCTGGTCTCGCTCCACTCCGTTTAACAAGCCTTCTTTTGTTAGAGTGGCCCATGAGCATACAACATATCATTAGGTCTGAGGACTCATTTGTATCCCCACCTATAATGTGGATCCCGTATTCTCTAGCACCTTCATTTAAGCCGTACGCAATTTCTTTAACATCCTCCTCCGTAAGGTCTGGTGGTAAGCCGAGAGCTACGAGCGCGGCTATTGGTCTAACGCCTTTAGCTGCGAGGTCGCTTACGCTCATAACAATTGCCTTTCTTGCAGCCTGTCTCAGACTCATTCCTGGTAGTATATCAGTCTCGCCCACAAGCATATCAGTCTTTAAGATGACTAGCTCTTCTTTGCCGAATGGAATCGCCGTAACGTCATCTCCAAAAGGTATTGGCATATCTGGCATATGGTTAAAGATATCAATAAATAGCTTTATAATCTGTCTCTCGCCCAACTCCCTAATTCTTCTCATTTCATCGACCCGAATGGCATCCCATTAAGAATATCTTCAAAGAATTATTTTTATCCATAGATGATTAACATGCTGGAACACAGAATAATTACCCTAACCACAGACTTTGGTTTGAGAGACTCCTATGTTGCTGAAATGAAAGCGGTTATACTCTCAATATATCCAGAGGCATGCATAGTTGACATAAGTCATGAGGTTAGAAAGTTTGATGTTAGGATGGGAGCTTTCCTACTGCTGCGTGCAGCGGGATTCTTTCCGAATGGAACAATACACATGGTTGTAATAGATCCTGGTGTTGGGACGGAAAGACGTTTAATAATAATCGAGACAGAGAGGTTCCTATATATTGGCCCAGATAATGGCGTCTTAATTCCATCGGCTCAGAAACATGGAATTAAACATATCTATGTTATAAGAAACCAAAAATATATGCTTAGAAATATTTCAAGGACTTTTCATGGTAGAGATATTTTAAATCCAGCCGCAGCCTACTTGGCTATGGGTGTTCCTCCATCTGAGTTTGGACCGGAAATATTTGATCCCGTAATCCCAAGCTTTGCTAAACCAACTATCTCGAACAATTTTATTGAAGGAGAAATAATGTATATAGATGACTTTGGTAACATGGTAACCAATATATGTTATGATGACCTTAAGTCCATGGGCATTAAGGAGGGTAACCATCTAACCTTTAAGATTGGAGAGAAAATGTTAGCACTTAAGCTTTGTAGAGCTTATGAAGAAGTTGAGATCGGTGCCCCACTTGCAATAATTGGGAGCTGCAACTTCCTAGAAATCTCGGTTAATCAGGGCAACGCTTCTGCATTTTTTAATACTGGAATAGGTGAAAAAGTACTTATTTACATAAAATCTCAGTGATCACTCTCTTCTTATTACACATGCTCCACATCCGGGTTTGGCGCATAACGGTTTGCTCTCTATGCCAACATCTTTAAATGCATCTTTCATCGCTAAAGCAACCTCCATAACATTAGCCCTACTGGAATCCACCAGAGCTATTATTGATGGGCCAGCTCCGCTTATGGAGACCCCCTCAGCCCCAGCCTTTAGGGCCGCCTCCCTAACGTGGCTTAGCCCTGGAATTAGATGAGACCGCGCGGGCTCAATGACCGCATCCATCATACCCTTACCCATAATTTTAACGCTTTTTAGCGCTATTCCTGCCACAAATGTTGCTGCCCGACCAATATTATGGACCATACTCGAGAGGCTGACTTGCTTTGGTAGTACTGATCTTGCCAGCCTAGTATCAATCTTTATTTCCGGCAGAACTATCGCGAACTCGGCGTTTGGTGGAAGTTTTAGCCGTAAGACCTCAAGAGGCTCCCTAGAAACTATTAGTGTGAAGTCTCCTAGGATGGCAGCTGAGACATTATCTGCATGTGGTGATCCAGCTGAGGCAGTTTCACCCATCGCGGCTATCTCTATTAGCTGAATTGGCGTCAAATCTAGGTCCAGAAGTTCATTTATGGCTACAGCTGCCGCGGCAGCGCTTGCAGCACTACTCCCTAATCCGCTTCCAGATCTCACGCTCTTATGAATCCTTATCAGTAGGCCGCACTTCTTTCCAGCTTTCTCCAGCATCTCTATGGCAACTACTCCGGCAGTGTTCTTTTCAGGTTCAATTGGTATTTCCCCAGAATCTTCCCCGTAAACCTCAATTTTGATGACCTCATCTTCAGATTTTTCAACTATAACTTTATCAGATAGCACATTTAGGGCTACGCCAAAGATGTCGAATCCTGCGCCAAGGTTCGCTGATGTTGCTGGAGCAATTGCTTCAACCACTCTTAAATCCAATAGTGTCACCAAAACTTTAATACCTTATCACTGGTCTAGTTAAAATTATCTCCTAGAGACACTGGTATAAAAGTATCTTTAATACGGCAAATTTTTATTCTAGCAGCCTAATAATTTATACCTGGACTATTTGTCTCATTATTATTTAAAAATTTAAAAAATGAATGGTGTGTCATAATGACGATCCCGCTTGAAAGAATTGACAAGTATACTTGGCGTATACCAAAGTATAGATCTGGCATGCGTGTTCCAGGTGTGATTTTCGCAGATGATGAGCTACTTGAGAAGATGAAGACTGATAAAACCCTTGAGCAATGCGCTAATGTAGCCTACCTACCTGGCATATACAAATACTCTATAACGCTGCCAGATGGTCATGAAGGATACGGCTTCCCGATAGGTGGCGTGGCTGCAACGGATTATGAGGAGGGAGTAATAAGTCCAGGCGGTGTAGGCTACGACATAAACTGCGGCGTGAGACTCCTAACAACAAATCTTTCAGAAAAGGATATTAAGCCGAAACTAAATGAGCTGGCTACAACGATATTTCACAATGTCCCGTGTGGTCTAGGTAGCCATAGAAAGGACTTTTCCGTCTCAATAAACGAGCTTGATAAAATAACTAGGGAGGGCGTACCCTACTTAGTAGACAAGGGCTATGGCTGGCAGGAGGATATTGAGCACTGTGAAGAGCGGGGGCATATGTCAGGCGCAAATCCAGATAAAGTTTCAAGTACAGCTAAGAGGAGAGGCGCTCCGGAGCTCGGAACGCTTGGCTCAGGAAATCACTTTCTAGAGATACAGAAGGTTGATAGAATATTTAATGAGAAGGTTGCAAAAGCATTTGGGATAACGCATGAGGGTCAGGTTACAGTGATGATTCACTGTGGTTCCCGCGGATATGGGCATCAGATATGCTCGGATTACCTGAGGATCATGGAGAGAGCCGTACACAGGTATCATATAGAGTTGCCAGATAGAGAGCTTGCATGTGCGCCGGGCACGAGCCAGGAGGCCCAAGATTATTATGAGGCTATGGCCTGCGCTGTGAATTATGCTTTTGCGAATAGGCATATGATAACCCACTGGGTTAGGCAGAGCTTTGAACAAGTATTTAAGACACCAGCGGATAAACTTGGTTTACACCTGCTCTATGATGTAGCTCATAACATTGCTAAGATTGAGGAGCACACGGTTGATAGTAAGACGGTTAAAGTTTGGGTTCACAGGAAGGGTGCCACAAGGGCCTTTCCACCAGGCCACAAGGATATCCCAGCAGATTATAAACCGTATGGCCAACCAGTGATAATACCCGGGTCTATGGGGACTAGCTCATGGGTTTTAGTTGGTACGCCAAAGGCTATGGAGATAACCTTTGGCTCAACAGCTCACGGTGCTGGTAGGATGCTCAGCCGCGCGGCTGCCACGAAGCGCTTCACTGGGGGCGAGATAAAGAGGCAGTTGGAGAGTAGGGGTATAGTGGTTAGAGCTGCTAGCATGGCGGTTCTAGCTGAGGAGGCCGACCCAGCTTATAAGAATGTTGATAGGGTTGCTGAAGTAAGCAACGTGGTTGGCATAGCAACATATGTTGCTAGGCTTCTCCCACTGGCAGTGATTAAGGGTTAATAAAATCAACTATCCTCTATTATCTTTTACATTATTTTCCTCCTCTTCTCCAGTATATACAGTATACAGGACTTCTTTGACCCTCTCAGCAATTTTTGGTCCAAATCCATAAATGTCTTTAGACCATCTCTCGACATTGAGAAGCGCATTAATAGGAGCCTTATAAGTTTTAAGCAGGTTTATAGCTCTTTCCCTTCCAATATTGGGTAAACTTGCTAGGAAGAAGATCTGTGCATCAGCTACCGTCTCTATCTTTTTGACCGGGTGGACTGCTGGCTCTTTCTTCTCCTCAATTTGCTCCTGCTTAGCAGAAGTATAAAGTAGAGTCACGGTTTCCCTATAATTAATTGTGTTAATCACACTTATGCCATTCTTCGCTAAGGCAAATATTGCGCCCCATACAGCTGATGGGCTTATCTTACTAAATTTATAGATCAGTGGAAAGTAGCCTTCAATCAACAGAAAAGGTTTCTCATAGGCTTCCTTCAGAAGGAAAATTTGCTCGAAGAGATCCCGATGTGTAAGCGTATTAACGAAATCTTGTACGGTCTTCCGCTCGAATGCACATTCATCGGAGATAACATAATCCCCTTTATCTAAAGTTTCAATTCTTACTATTACGCCGAGACCCTTAAGTCCATCAATTATTCTCGGCGCCGCACTCGCCTCTCTACTATCAACAATTATTACCGGCTCTTCATGACCCTTCTTAATATAGGGTATAAGGGTTCCTGAACCAACCATGACTTATCTCCAAGACAATTACTGTAAGATTTTTATCTTTCATCCCTTTAAATATCTTTTAGATGTAAAAAGAGAATATTTATGTGCAAATGACGAAAAATGAAGTTGCATGGTAATGAGCGAGACTTTGATTGAGGGTTTAAGGGCGATATATCGTGGCATGTGTCCTAACTGTGAAGGAGATATTAGCGACATAGAGCTACTGAGTGCTGGAGTTTGTAGAAAATGTCTGCAGAAGCAGATAACAGATAAAGATAAAGTCTATCTAGAACTTTTTAAGAGCGGGCGCGTTGGTGAATACACAAAAATTTTAGAGGTTGAGTTTGAACTCAAAAGGTTTTCTAGGTTCTTCAGTTCACTTATTGGATCTAAACCATGGGCCCTTCAGGAGGTTTGGGCTAAGCGGGTTCTAATGGGCAGAAGTTTTTCTATAGTTGCTCCGACCGGTATTGGAAAGACGCATTTCGGACTCATAATGGCCCTATACCTAGCCAGTAAGGGAAAGAAAAGCTATATTATGGTACCAACAAGCCTCCTAGTTAAACACCTGCTGGATAGAGCTAGCTTATTCCTTGAAAGGATAGCTGCTAGAGGAGAGCAAACACCAACGGTTATAGGTTATTATTCTGGGATGCGAAAGAAGGAGATAGAGGAGACTATAAATCGAATTAGAAACAAAGACTTCTCAGTACTGATTACAACTGATAAATTTATATATAATAAGTTTGACTTGATCAAGGATATTAACTTTGACTTTATATTTGTCGACGATGTAGACTCCTTCCTTAAATCTCCAAAAAATATCGATAAAGTTGTCCTTTTAATGGGCTTTTTAATGGGCTTTAGTGTTGAAGATATTGAGAAGGCTCTAAGAGAGGAGGAAAGAAAAGAAACCTTGAGAGCTATTATAACGACACCACTACGGTTGAATCCAAAGGTTTTAGTCGTCTCCGGAGCCACATTAAGGGGGAAAAGGACGAAGAGGATAAAGATTTTTAGGAGGCTCTTTGGCTTTGAGCCGGGCTTCAGCCTGGAATTTATAAGAAACATAGCTAACCTTTACATCAAATCTAGAGGAGATGTCACGGCGGAGACCATAGAAGTAGTTAAGAGGCATGGATTCGGCTGTCTAATCTTCGTCCCGCAGGTTAAAGGTCTAGAGTATGCAAAAAAGATCACACATGCTCTTAAAGATGCTGGAATAAACGCCTTTGTATATGAGAAGATGAGTCCGAAGATACTGGAGAAATTTGTGGGCGGCGAGTATGCAGCTCTTGTCGGGGTTGCGAGCAATAGGAGTCCGCTAGCTAGAGGTCTTGATCTTCCGGAGATAATAAGATATGTTGTCTTCGCGGGAGTTCCGAGGAGGGAGATTCGAGTTAGCCTCAATGAATGTAATCCGCAGAAGATTCTAACATTGCTCAAAGCTTTATCACCGTTCTTCGAGGAGAAATTTAGTAGGGAAACCGCTCCAGTAATAGCCGCTCTCACAAGAATAGTTCCAGTGACAAAAGATATAATTGATAGAATTAGGGAGGCTGATGAAAAAAACATTGAGTTAGATGGTTTTGCAGGGCATATTCAAAAGATTGTTAAAGAGGCTAGGAGACTCATGGTTAAAATAATGGAGAATATAGATTTAAGAAATGTTGCTGAGAGACTTGATGTGGATGTGAAGATTGAAGGGACTGAGTATGTTCTGATAATACCTGATATTGATGGCTATATACAGGCTTCTGGCAGGTCATCAAGGTTCTAT
>JAWAXL010000011.1:10232-33575 GCA_038820405.1 Bathyarchaeia archaeon | reverse complement strand
CCTAAACCTCCTCTTAAGTTATATTAAACCCATCAATAGAACAGAGATTGTTCCAATCGAGAGGGCTGTCGGCAGAGTTCTGGCAAGAGATCTTGTCTCCCACATGGATATTCCACCATTTGATAGAGCTGCCATGGATGGCTATGCGGTCAGGGCTGAGGACACGTACGGCGCCTCAGAATTCAACCCGAGGGTGCTGAAGCTCGTCGGCGCACTCCACGCTGGTGAAGCATCAGATAAAACTCTAGAGCAAGGGGAGTGCATCCGTATAGCCACTGGCTGTCCAATCCCACGGGGCGCAGATGCAGTTGTTATGGCGGAGTTCGCTGAAGAGAAGGAGGATAAAGTCCTAATCTACAAGCCAGTTTACCCCCTTGAGAATATTTCGCCTAGGGGCGAGGATATAAGGGAGGGCGAAGTGGTCTTGAGGGAGGGTGAGATACTAACGCCCGCTAAAATAGGGGTCTTCGCATCTCTCGGGCTAAGGAAGGCCCTTGTCTACCAGAAGCCCCGTGTCGCAGTTATACCCACTGGAGTTGAGGTTAAAGAGCTTGGCTTTAATCTTGAGATGGGCTGTGTCTATGACATAAACTCCTATACCTTAGCATCAATCCTCCTGGAGAATGGCGCGGTGGTCACTAGGGCCCCAGTGATCCCAGACTCCTATGATGCTCTTAAGTCAGCGTTACACAGATACTTAGACCACGATATGATAATCTTCTCTGGGGGGAGCTCGGTGGGGGAACGCGATTTACTGGCCAAAGTTATAGAGGAGGATGGTAAACTCATCTTTCATGGGGTTCAAATAAAGCCCGGGAAGCCCACATTATTTGGGTTAGTTGGGGATAAACCGGTTCTAGGCATGCCTGGGTACCCAGCATCATGTCTAAGCAATGCCTATATCTTCCTAGTTCCAGTAGTGCGGAAGATGGCTAGGCTCCCACCTAAAAAACCGAATCTTGTTAGAGCTAAGATGGCTAGAAGATTCGTCTCATCAACTGGAAGGGAACAGTTCCTTACGGTTAGGGTAACTAATGGGAAGGCCTACCCCATATTCAAGAAGTCAGGTGATATAACGAGCCTCTCAAGGGCGGACGGTTACATAATCTTGCCAGTCAACCTAGATGTCATAAATGAGGGAGATGAAGTAGAAGTAATACTCTTCGAGTAACTTTATCTTAGGTCTCCCCTTAAGGGATCTTCCAAATCCTTCAGCAGGTATACTGGAGTAACTTTATTCAGTTCATTTATAAGGCATTGTGTTTTCAGTTAAGAAGAGTAGATTCATGGAGGTTGGGCAGAAAAGGGGAGCTACTGAATAACATTAATTCTCTCCTAAAAATTCCTTCCCTGATACTAAGGGACTCAAATTATCTTACAGTTACTCTTAATTATTTTAAGCGCCGACGCAGGTAGCTTCCAGGCTAGTCCAAGAGCCATCCCATAATAAGTCCGCCGCCAATGAAAACGCTTAATTCCAAGAATGCCGGAATGAGGGTGCTGCTAGCTATGACTTTTGAGGCTTCATTTGTATATATATTGGTGCTGAGCTAAATATTGGCGTAAGTCCAATAATTAACCCTCCTAATGTGGTGACCACCGAGATTATTATTCCGCGCTATTAGGGATAATGCGAGGCGACTATGGGCTTCTCAGCCATAAGCCCTTTTACCTTTTCCTCCTGTAACATTTTGGACTTATGCATTTATGAGGTTTAATTCCTCCTAATGCGCACTGAGGAGCGATGTTTTCCACGCCCTTTAGACTAGAGAGATCTATTAGATTTAGATCGTTGTCGTTATTGCGTCTCCTTTATTGTTAACGCATAACATTTATGTTAGAAATGACATCTATCTTAGGGGAGTAAGAGCGGTTTTGAGGAGTCTAGTTGGGTAAGAAGAAGGTCGTTAGTGAGGAGGAGATTAGTGAGGAGCTAGTGCTCCCCTCAGGAAATGACGTTCTAGGTGTAGTAGTGAAGATGCTCGGCTATGACCGCGTTCTCGTCAAGTGCCAAGATGGCTACGAACGCCTCTGCCGCATAAGGGGGAAGCTTAAACGCAAGCTATGGATAAGGATCGGCGACATCGTCCTAGTCTCACCTTGGGATTTCCAGCAGGAGTCAAGAGGTGACATAATCTGGAGGTACACTAAGGGTCAGGCGGAGCGCCTCCGCCAGATGGGTCTCCTAACGATGCAATAGAGTGGGGCTATACAATGTCGCTTAAAGATAGAGTTAGGAAGGAAGTTGAGCGTGAGGAGAGAAAGTATGAGACTGAGCGGCGGATGAGAGAGAAGAGAAGCGAGGAGTACGAGGTTCTTGAGGAGGTATTTGATAGATCAACCCTTATGACTATATATGAACTCATGAATGATGATATAATAAAGGAAATTGATGGAGTTGTTGATTCTGGGAAGGAATCTAGGATCTATTGGGGCATTGGACCCAACAATGAGGAAATAGCCATAAAAATATTCTTAACGGTTTCAGCGGAGTTTAGGAGAGGTAGGCTCCAATATATTTTTGGGGACCCAAGATTTAAGAGTGTAAAGAGGGATATAAGGCACCTAGTTTACCAATGGGCTCAGAAGGAATTTAAGAACCTAAAGCTAGCATATGAGGCTGAGGTTAGGGTCCCACGCCCAATAGCCATAAGTAAAAATGTTCTAGTGATGGAATTTATAGGCAAGAATGGCGCCAGCGCACCACTCTTAAAAGATGTTGAGTTGAAGAACCCTGCGAGAATATATAATAATATTTTACTTCATGTTAAAAGGCTTTATAGAGATGCAAAGCTTGTTCACGGAGATTTAAGCGAATATAATATAATGTTCTGGAGGGGAAGACCAATTCTCTTTGATTTTTCCCAAGCAGTTTCCATAGAACACCCATCCTCAGACCAGTTCCTGATACGAGACATCGAGAACATAAATAGATTTTTCTCTAAGATTGGTGTAAATGTTATTGATGTCGAGGAAATATATAAGGTGATCACTGGTGGCACGGCAGGTCTTCATTAAGATACCTAAGGAGAGAATTGGTGTCCTAATTGGATCTGATGGTAGCGTCAAAGAATATATACAGAGGAAGTTGCCAGTTACGCTGGAGATTAATAGTGCGACGGGGGATGTCAGAGTAACATTGAAGGAGGAAGCTAAAGATCCATCCCTCCTATTTAAGGCTAAGGATGTGATTCTAGCTATTGGGAGGGGCTTCTCCCCAGAGAGGGCTTTCAAGCTTCTTGATGGCGAAGATATTATACTAGATGTAATTGATTTGAGGGAATATGTAGGAAAATCAGAATCAGAGCTGACGAGAATTAGGGGAAGGATTATTGGTAAGGATGGGAGGTCCAGAAAGATGATTGAGGAGCTGAGCGGAGCCCTAATATCAATTTATGGGCATACTGTTGCGATAATAGGTGATTTTCAGCAGGTTAGTATTGCAAGAGAAGCAATTTTAAAGCTAATAAATGGAGCTGAGCATTCAACTGTGTACAGGTTTTTGCAGAGGAAGAGGCAAGAGATGAGAAGAGAACGTCTTATACTTTGGGAAGGCGGTTCCCTAACACCTACATCCTAAATAAACATAAGCTGCTTTTTTGGGGGGTGTAAGTGATAAGCCAGACTTTTCAGGAGATAAGTCCCGCAGACTTCTTTTATAGAAATAGGGAAATAGCTGGGTTCTCTAATCCAGCTAGGGCTATTTTCTCGGCTATTAGGGAGCTTGTTGAGAATTCTCTTGATGCAACTGAGCCCGCTGGGATTCTGCCAGATGTCTATATACGCCTTTCATCAGCAAGTGAGAGTGAGGAGGAGGGCTTCTATTCTCTTAGAGTTGAAGACAACGGCGTAGGCATACCGCCCAATTATATTCCATTTGCCTTCTGCCAGTTCCTCTTCAGTTCAAAGTATAAGCTTAGGCAGTCTCGTGGGACGTTTGGTTTAGGCGGTACAATGACCATACTTTACGGACAGATAACAACCAATAAGCCAGTTAAAGTAATCTCAAGTACAGGCGGCCCAGAAATATATGAATATGTGTTGATGATTGATATTGAGCGAAACCGCCCATTAATACTTGAGAAAAAGGTATATGATAATTATGAGAAGTGGCATGGCACACACGTTGAGATAAACCTTGAGGGAGATTATTCTAAGGCAAAGGCAAAAGTAATTGAGTATCTTAAGCAGACAGCTATCACCAACCCCTATGCTGACATAACATTTGTTGACCCGAAGGGCCGCCTATATAAGTTTAAGAGGATTATATCGATGCTTCCCCCACAGCCAAAGGAGACACTCCCGCACCCACATGGAGTTGACGTTGAAACGATGTATCGGATGATACGCGTGACACAATGCAAAACCCTCCTAGATTTTATGCAGGAGCACTTTCATAGAGTTGGCAAACAGACGGCTAAGAGCTTCTTAATGTTCGCTGACTTCTCAGAGGATATGGATCCAAGAGCGCTTAGACCTGAGGATATAGTTAGACTAGTCCAAGCTATGAGAGACTTCACTGGCTTTCTGCCTCCAGATGCGAGCTGTCTCTCACCCCTTGGCGAGGAAATACTTAGGGCTGGGATCCTTAAAGAGCTTGAGCCGGAGTTTGTCGCTGTTACACAACGAAAACCCTCAGCATACTCTGGGCATCCGTTCATCGTTGAGGTTGGGATAGCATATGGCGGTAAGGTTCCAATAAGAAACGATAATGAAATAACATTGTATAGGTTTGCTAATAAGATACCTTTGGTTTATGATGAATCCGGTGACGTCAGTTGGAAGATAGTTAAGTCGATTGACTGGCGGAGATATGGTGTTGAGCCTGGCATGCCTCTTGCAGTCCTAGTCCACATATGTAGTACCAAAGTTCCATGGAAGACTGTTGGCAAGGAGATGATCGCGGATAGGTCTGAGATAAGCCGGGAGATATTGAATGGTATAAGGGAGGTTGCGCGTAGGCTTCAAGTTTACTTATTGAGGAAGGAGAGGGCTAAGCGTGAAAAGGCTCGCTTCTCAGTCTTCACAAAATATTTGCCGAAGATAGCTGAGTTCTCGGCTAAGCTTGCTGGGGAGAGTAATATACCTGATATAAAAGATCTTTTGAGGAGAGTGAAGAGGCTTGAGAGGGAATAGCTTCTCCACAAGGGAGAGAAAGAAGGAGGTTCTTTTGAAACTTGAGAATTTTGGGCGGGAGATATATAAGCAGATAGAGGAAGGTATTTTCCCACAGGTAATTATGCCCAGTAGATCAATCGACAACATATATTATGATTCAAACCTTAGACAATATGTTCTTGGGAACAAAAGGAAGAGGAGGAGCGCTGGCAACATTAAACACATTAGATCAGTTACACAGCTTGTCTGGATGGCATATTTCATTCATGAGCTAGTACTGAACCAGAAGACATCAACTCTTAGAGACGTCTTCTACTCAGCCCAGGCATACGAAGTTCCATTCGAGAGCCAAGATGAATCCGACAACATAATAACAGATTTAGAGAGCATTCTAAGCTACGCAAGAGAGGACCTCAACGTCTTTCCGGAGGAGAGATCCGCTGTCTTTGGCGACTTAACCATAGAGTATACTGTCCCGAACTATGAGGGGAGGCGCCTAAACCTGACATCACATCCAGACGGCGTGATGATTGGCCCAGCATTAACCTCGGCAGAATTCATTAAGACTAGTGCGGATAAGGTTATAGCCATTGAGAAGGGTGGTCTCTTCACAAGGTTTATTGAGGAGAGGGTTCACGAAAGATTTAACGCCATATTAATCCTTCTTGGGGGGCAGGCTCCACGATCCACAAGATACTTTATTCGAAGACTTAATCAGGAACTCGGCCTACCAGTCTATATATTTACTGATGCAGATCCATGGGGTATGCACATCGCCATGGTGATAATCTCAGGCTCTGCCAACGCAGCCCACCTAAAAGACTTGACAACACCCGACGCAAAGTGGGCTGGCGTATGGGCCTCAGATATTATAAACTATAAGTTACCAAGCGATAAGCTAGATGACCTGGATATAAAGCGTCTTAATGAATTGATACGCGACCCAAGATATAAGGGGGAGCTATGGCAGAGGGAGCTAAGCATATTCATAAAGATACAGAAGAAATGCGAGCTAGAGGCCTTCTCGAGGTATGGATTAACTCACATAGTAGATAAGTACCTTCCTGAGAGATTAAAGGATCTGAAACAAGCGTGAATTACGCCTAAATTCTCAATACAATTCTCCTTAATGTACTCAACGCACTTTAGGACAATATTATAAAGGTAAAAAATAAAAGAGGCTTAAACTCACCGCTTAACACCAGCTAAACCACATATATTATAGTACTGCCCCTCACTCCTTTACACTGACTCTAATATTATGTTAATTTTTTTATGGCGAAATAACGACACCATTCAATACACTTTCCACAGTCGTTGCAGAATTCAGGTATAACTTCAGCTATACAGTCGTATGGTTCTTTCTCAGCCCATTCTATTGCCTCATTGGGACATACAGTAATGCACCAGCCACAGCCCACACATTTTTCCCTATCAACAATAACTGGCATATTTAACCCTCCTTTGCAACTATTTCTCCAACTATGAAACCATATGAGATGGCAAAACCTGTGTGCGTACCACATATATAGTTTCCATCTCTGAAAAGTCCGCCAGTCGCTAACTCTCCAACCGCATATAATCCTGGGACTGGCCGCTCATCCAAGTCTAACACTTGCCCCCTCTCGTTTATCATCACGCCGCCCCTCGTCGATGTGAGCCCTGAAATCCCCTTAACCGCATAGAATGGTGGTTTCTCTATTGGAATTGCAGGTTTGTCAAAGAGTAAGCACTTCCTTCTCCCAAACTTTCTATCATAACCGTACTTTTTAATATCCTCATTATATTCATTAACCTCTTTAATTAGATTGTCTGCTGGTACGCCCATCTGCTCTGCCAGTTCCTTCAGGGTATTAGCCTTATAGGGTCTGAAATACTTCCAGTCTATTTGTGGTACATCACGTACTATTATATCATATAATGTTTGATCAAAGACTACGAATGAAATGGCGTCTGGTTGTAAGAAGCAAGCCTCGCCAACAGTCGGAAACAGCTTTTCGTCCTCATTAATAAATCTCACCCCATTTATATTCACCAAGATAGCTCCAGCCCACCATATCAACAGTGTGTGTGATAATGGATGCCTTGTATTGTAATCAAGGGGAACTGATGCATATATGTGTGTTCCAGGATATCTAATAGGGATGCCCATGCGCGTGAGTACTTTAATGATCTCACCAGTATGTCCCCGCGCTTCTGGACAACACAAACTTACATGTCTATAGGATCCGTATTCCCATACTAGCATTGGGTTATCTAAAGTTGCGCCTGATGCCAAGATTATAGCTTTTTTAGCCCTAAAGTTGAGGTATTCTCCACGCCTAACCCTAACTTTTAAACCAACAAACCTTCCAGTAGCGGGGTCCCTATATAAGTCAACAACCTTATGCTTAAATAGTATATGTGCACCCACCTCTTGAGCAGCCTTATGCAGAGCTTTTAGCGTCTCAACCCCAGAATATATATGCCCTCTTGGACGTGAGGCTCCGGCGGTGAGGTGGATACCTAAACATTTGGCGCCATATTGCTCAAGGAAAGGATAAATCTCTTGTGTTTTCTTGCAATAATTCTTTACAACTTCCAAGTTTACGGGTCTGGCGGGTCTACAAACTTCTACAAAATCTCTATACATTATTTCTGGGGAATCTTCAATCCCCATCTTTTTCTGCAATTCCGTGCCTGCCTGATTAACCCAACCAGCCATCCTCGTAAAGCTTCCTGAGGGACAAGGCATCTGCTCTAAAACAACAACATTGGCGCCTGCTTTTACCGCGGAATAAGCAGCTGGCAAACCAGAGTTTCCCGCCCCCACAATTATTATGTCAAAAGTCTCATCCCATTTTTGAGGAATTTCTGTCATGCATACCCCTCTTACTTTTTAAAACTCCTGATATTATATTCTTGCTGATTAAAATTTAAGCTTTTCTAATAATGACCATGACTTGTTAGTGAGGAGACTGTTAGTTAGGGGAGCCAAAAGCTTGTAAAAGGATGGAATATTCAATGATAGATGAAAGTTGCGGGGCAGTCTTATGCCAGGCAGCGAAGATGCACTTTTAGCTCTTTTCCTCATTATCTATAAATGGAAAACATAAATAGGCCAAAAAATAAATAAGAGGTTGGGTTACCTGAAAATATGAGGGTTATTGCCGACCTGCATATTCATAGCAAGTATAGTCGTGCCACAAGCGCAAGTATGTATATATGTGAGATAGCGTGCTTCGCCCAGATTAAGGGCTTAACGGTCATTGGGACGGGGGACTTCACGCATCCAAAGTGGCTTCAGGAGCTAAAGGGCGACCTCATGGAGGCTGAGGGAGATGGTTTATATAAGCCTGCCAAGATGCCTGAATCTCCCGTATATTTTATGGTTACTGGAGAGGTCTCAACTGTCTTCTCCTTCTCCGGCGAGACAAAGAGGATTCACCATGTGATCTTGACCCCAAGCATCGAGGTTGCTGAGCAGATAAATGATCGTCTATCAAAATATGGTGATTTAGAGACGGATGGTAGACCTACACTTGATATGTCCGCGGCGCACCTAGTTGAAGAGATTATGGAGGTCTCTAAAGATAACGTGGTCTTCCCAGCACATGCATGGACTCCGTGGTTCAGCATTTTCGGGGCCTTCAGCGGCTTCGATAAGGTTGAGGACTGCTACCAAGATATGACTAAACATATCTATGCCCTTGAGACCGGCCTATCATCGGACCCCCCAATGAACTGGAGACTAAGCGCACTAGATAAGTTCACCCTCCTTTCTAACAGCGACTCCCACTCAACATGGCCTTGGAGGATTGGGCGGGAGGCTAACCTCTTTGAGGTGGAGCGCCTAACTTACTGGGAGATAATAGACGCCATTAAGTGTAAGGATCCGAGAAGACTGAGGCTCACTATTGAGACTAACCCGGCTTACGGTAAGTATCATTGGACTGGGCATAGGGCTTGCGGAATCTCACTTCCTCCAGCTGAGGCAATTAAGCTCGGCAATAAATGCCCCATCTGTCACAAAAAGCTTACAAAGGGTGTTGAGCAGAGAGTTGAGGAGCTTGCAGATAGACCCCCGGGCTTCGTTCCAAAGAATGCTCCGGGATACATTCATTTGTTGCCCCTCTCGGAGGTTCTGGCGACTGTTCTAGGTGCAGAATCGCCCGACTCCCAGAAGGTCTGGAATATATATAATGCTCTTGTCTCGAGATTTGGGGATGAATATACCATAATGATGAACTCATTATATGAGGAGATAGCTGAAGTCTCCAATCAGCTCATTGCTGAGTCGATACTGAGGGTTCGTGAGGACAGGATTAAGGTCATACCTGGATATGACGGCGTTTATGGACATATAATAATTTTTCCAGAGAAGGGTGTAGATATAGCGAGGGAGACTGAGACTGAAGAGAGGGTTAGGGGGAGAGAGTCTAGAAAAAAGGGCATGAGACAGAGTTCCCTCTCAGACTTCTTCTAGATGCTAATTATCTCCTTGAATGATCTCATTATGTCACTGAACATGGTGCCCATAAGCATCTCCGCTCCAATCCAGGCTATTGCACTCAATGTTAATAGGATGCCGAGATACAGAAGTAATGTTCCCCGGAAACCACTCTTACAAATCTTAAGGATAAGCGAGTTTCTCAGAGCCATGGTCACTATAATAAATATGTTTCCAATCTCCACAACCTTTGCCAGTATTTGTCCAAACATGAAAAGGGGCAGTGATGATAAGCTCTGGGAGAAGTATTTTAAGAGGAGGGCTAGGATGACGAGTAGGGATGTATTCATGGGCTAGAGAGATACCAGGGACTCTAGGCTCCTGGCAACCATAAACCTCCTCTTTCTAAGGTCTAGGAACTTAACGCAGTTATTTCCAAGAACCTTGCTTGCATTGATAGGGTTTACGCCATAGGCAAATGAGTCTAAAAACATCTTGTTGATCAAATATATCCTGTAGGAGGTTGCCTCAGCGGAGAAGAGATTCATCACCTTCTCATTTCCAGCTCCAATCTTAAGTCTCGAATAAGCCTTTTTGACGATTCTCTTTAGAGGCCAAAGTTCTAAATGGAGCACGTGGTACAATGCGCTTTTAAGGCTTGAAGTTGAAGATATATTTTCACCCAAGCTCTTTACTAGAGTCGGATAGTTTTCGTCGATTTTATTGATTCCTTTATATATGTTTGGATAGGATACCGTTTTGCCTCCAAACATCGTTAATGAGACTACGGTCTTCTCTGGATCCATAGAAACATACTTTACGCCTAGTCTTAAGTGGTATAACTATTACTGAGACTCCACCGCAGTTTGTCCCTTAATTAGTATTTGTCCATCTACCGTTAATGGGCTTATCGCCTCTTGTAGCGAATCTTATATTGTCTCCTTGCCCCTCTGTGTTGAGAATAGGCCCATGTTTATAACCATGAAGCTGAATGCCGCCGCAACTATGACGAAGGCTATTAGGACTATAGCAGCCTCTATACCAATCATTCCCCTCCTACTTCTAAAGAATCTCCTTCCCATTCTCCCCTCTAAACCCCTCAGAAGAAGCTAGTTAAGGTAAGATATATGATGCTGTGTTCGTCGCAGAAAACACATGCAGAAAATTGGGAAAAAGAGGGGAGTTTTCTTAAGGATTTTACCTTGGCTTAATCTTTCTGATTAATGCCTGTGCCGTTAATGTTACTGGATCCCATGTTTCTGAAAGTGGTGGAGCGTAGCACGTCTCAGCCTTAGCAATCTCCCTTAGTGTAATCTCCTTCATTATTACATAAGATAATGCGTTTATCCTTGGCGCTACACCTTCACCGCCAATAATCTGGGCGCCAATAACCTTCTCAGTCTCCTTATCGACGATCAGCTTAACGGTTATTGGCAGGGCTCCCGGATAATATGATGCCTTAGTTTTCCCGCTCAACACCATTGAGACAGTCTCTATGCCCGCCCTCTCGGCGAAGGCATCCGTTAGTCCAACGGAGCCTATCTCTAGATCAAACAATTTTGTCACGGCCGCGCCTAAAACTCCTGGGAACACGGCGTATCCGCCGGCAGCGTTTACCCCAGCGGCTCTAGCTTGCCTGACAGCCGTTGTGCCTAGCTGGCTGACCGTCGGCCTTTTTGTGACCAAATGAATTGATTCTACACAGTCCCCGCAGGCATAAACATCTTTAACGTTTGTCTCCATGCGCATATTAACCTTGATTAGCCTAGTCTCCCCTAGGGCTATTCCAGCCTTCTCGACTAGTTCAACGTTCCCTCTAACTCCAGTAGCAACTACAACTATGTCGGCTGGTATCTGCTCCCCGGCAACCACTACGCCCGTAACCCTGTCCACGCCAAGTATCTCATCAACGGATTTTCCAGTGATTATCCTGATTCCCTTAGCCTCAAGCTCTTTCTGAACTATGTCCGCCATATCTTTATCAAGCATTGCTGGCAAGACCTGTGGTAAGAGCTCCACGACCGTTGTCTTTATCCCGCGTTCCATGAAGGCCACCGCTATCTCTAAGCCTATCAGCCCAGCCCCAATTACCACCGCAGACTTAGTCTCTTTAAGGGCCTCCACTATTCTCTGGCCATCCTCAATAGTCCTTAGCACAAATACTCCCTTTTTCTCTTTACCCTTAATTGGTGGGATAACAGCCCTGGCTCCAGTAGCAATTATTAGGCTATCGTATTGAATAGTCTCCTCACGCCCATCCTTATACTGCACGCTAACCATCTTAGCCTTAACATCTATACCTGTAACGTTTGTCTCAGTTCTAAGGTCAATTTTATTCATCTTAAAATATGATAATGGGAAAACTATTAGGTCCTCGAAGCTTTTTATATGTCCGCCTATAACAAATGGTAATCCACAGCGGGAGTATCCCGCATAACGCTCCTGCGTAAACATTATTATTTCTGCTTGCCTATCTGTCAGCCTTGCAGCCGCTGCCGCGTCGCAACCAGCTGCATGAGCCCCTATAATAACTATTCTCCTTGGCATACTCTTCATCTCTTCTTTCTAGGTTTTCTAGGCTACTTCTTTGCCTGCTCCCTATACCAGTTTACTGCTTGCTCAAAGGTCATTAACTCCTTTAACTCCTCATTTAGCTTCGTTGGCTCTATAACTATTAGCCATCCCTCACCATACGGGTCACGGTTAACAGTTCCAGGTTCCTCAACAACCTTCTCATTTACCTCGATAACCTTGCCAGTTAGTGGTGCCACTAGATCAGATACTGCCTTCACTGACTCTATTGTCCCATATGGTTCTCCCTTATTAATCTCGGTTTCAACACTGGGGAGTTCAACAAAAACTATTTCACGTAACTGTTTCTGCGCATAGTCAGTTATACCAATTCTAGCCCTATTACCCTCGATCTTAATCCAAGCCCACTCCTTAGAATAATAGAGGCCTTCACGAACCTCATAACCCTCAACATTAACCATGCTGCTATCACCCTCCATAAGCCTTTAACCATAATATAGTTCCACTTTAAATTTAAAATTAACGTATATTTTATTTAAAAGGGATTGCCATAAATGTTAATGAATGGCTAAGAAGGTTTTTATCTCTGGCCCAATTCATGGGATGGAGGATAAGCAATCTTATAGGGATAGGATAAATACTCTTCTTGTAAAGTATAGTTATGAACCAATTGATCCATGGGTGCGTGAGAAAGTTCTCTATCGGGCACCTTTAGATCAAAATTGGTGGAGCCGCGTCCCGCCAAGAGACTTCATTAGAAGGGATCTTGAGGATATTGATAGATGTGACGCCCTTATTGCTTACCTGCCGAGACTTTCCGCTGGAACATGTATGGAGCTATTTTATGCTAAGCTTAGGGGCAAGAGGACGATAATTGTATGTGGGATTAAGAATCCCAGCCCATGGATTATAGAGCACTCAGACATAATCGTAAGGAACTTTAGGGAGCTTGAAGAGGTTCTTAGGAGGGGAATATAGCCTTAGTGACCCTCAGTCACCTTCTCTAGGAAGTCTGATATTGATGACGCTTTCACAATGCTCTTCACAACGATCATTTTGCCGCGTAATAGGTCGAATAACTTCTTAACCTCTTTTTCATCAAGCTTTGCTATATTTATATAGATCATTGCCGAGAAGTACTGTGCAAATAGGTATGGGTCTCTACGTATGACTAGTGGCGCATGCTCTGCAACAAGCCTGAACGTGCCGACATCATCGACCTCGATAAACTCTTGGACCATAATATGCCACCAAAGCTTCAATGCTTCAAGAGAGCCTTATATTTTATCCTCACCTTTAATCTCTCTTAAATGGTCATTTACAATTGATTTTAGTGTCTTAATAGTGTCTATGGACTTGACTGTCTCACTATTTTTGGTTAGTCTCTTAATTTCCTCCTGATCTGCATATGGAAGTCCATCAACCCACACAATATTCAACTTTTCCGCGGGGATAACTGGCATAGAATGTTCCTCAAAAACTTCTAGGGGGTAGTGCGACATCTTACCTTTAACTATGACCGCCTTAACACCCCTAGTGACGAGATTCTTTGCGGTCGTTGGCCCACCGCCGCTTGGATCAAGTATGAAAACAATGTCCCCAACTTTAATATTATATAGTCTAAATGCTCTCTCAAGTCCCTCCTTAGTGAAGGATTCTATTGGCTTTAATAAAATTAGTTTCTCTTTGGAACTTGCTTCACCTATATGTTGGATGTGACTGAGAATCTTCATATAGTACTCTATCTGACTTTCCTGTTCAGCTAATCTATTTCTTAAAACTCTTATCTCCTCTAGAAGGCGCTGGTACTCCCTCTCACGCCTTATTTTAGCGGTCTCTTCACTATAGGCTTTCTTTAAGGTTTCGTTAAGATCCCCTATCTTAGTCTCTAATTCTTTTATTTTCATTTGGAGTTCCCTATTTATTGATCTTAAGAGCTTATTCCTCTCCCTCTCAAGCATAAGCTTCTCCATTAACCTCCTAATAGTTTCCTTGAGTCTCTCTTCCCCTGAGGATCCCTCAATAATAGTCTGCTTACGTTTCACGTTACCCTCTAATAAGATCCTTATCACATTAGCTACACTATATCCCCTGACAACAAGATCCTTAACATGATCTGGCGACACGTTGCACCCAAGTTCTTTAAGCTTCGCGTCGATCTGCTCAAACTTATTCTTATAATAATTGTAGGCTTTTATAGCAGCGGCCAATGCGTCCACTTCATGGATGTTTTTTGGCTCTATTCCATAGCGCTCAGCATAAATCTTAGCTAGCTTCTGCTTTTCATCAGCACTCATGGAGATAGCAGGCTCAAACAATATAGAATTTAATCTTCTTGAGAGCTTTTCTACGAGGCTTGGCGCTGGCGATACATCACTTGAAATAATTGTCGGCTCACCAAATTCCCTAATCCTCTCAATAATCTTTTCTAGGGGCCATTCTCTACGACTCTCGAGGAGGATAGGTGCCCCATCAAATGATAATATAGCTAAGGCACAATTGAGTCCAGGATCAACACCAACAATTAATTTCTTTGTCCTCTCAGATCCCACCATCAATCAAAACTGAATATATTATTACCTTATATTTGTTTTAAACGTTACGATTTGCTCTAAAACTTTACTTAAGCTCCTTATTATATTATATTTCCTCTTAAAAAACTTTAATATATTTGAAATATCCTTTCTCATAAGAACCTCGGCGCTTGGATGGTCAGCCCTCACATATTGGGGCCAATCTATTATTAATGTCTTCCAACCCGGCGTTACGATAACATTGTATTCGCTTAAGTCTCCATGAACCACTCCAGCCCTAATATAAGCTAGTCTCACATTTTCCAATATTTCGTCTAATGTTGCTTCTGGGTCTGGTAGGCTGTCAATGCGGAATAAACAGTCGCCTTCTATCACGCCCATTACAACCACATGTCTATTCTGGGCGATAGGCTTTGGTACGGACACGCCGTATGGATAGACCAATCTAAGAGCCTCAATCTCCCTCTCAGCGGCCAGTCTAGACTGATATAACCAGCTTACGTGGCTCTTGCCAACGGCGTACCCCCTTAGTCTCTTAGTCTTGCGAAAACTTATCCTTCCCAAGCGATGAAACTTCACGGCGATCCTCTCGCCATCCTCTGTTAGGGCATCGTATACGTCTGACTCCTTGCCGACCCCTAAGGGCTTGCCAAGCGAATTAAGCACACCAGCCTTTACGAGGGCGTTTAAGGCTAGGCAATCGTATCCAGATGTATTTAGCATGTAGCCGATATATGATCCAATCCAACGGTGGATTAATCCAAGTTCGTTCAGTCTTTCAAGCCGATATTTAACTTCCTTCTCAGACAAGCTACTTAATCTGATAATGTCCCTCTCTGGAACAAACCTGTGGCGGCTTAAATCAATCTCTATGACCGCTAATACTCTTAAGTCTTCAGCTTCAAGTTGCCTTAAGGCTCTTAAAGCAACTTCCACGGATGACATACAATTAATATTTGGTACTAATTCCAATAAATACATGCTAACTTGACTTATACCCCCTAAAACATGAATTAAGTGCATCATCCTAATTTTCAGTGAATAAGAACGCTCTTCTCTCATTAATTGGCAATTAGCAAAAGGATAATTTGGGAACCGTTATAATATGAATGTAAAAGAATGAAGTTCTTGCCGGGCGGTGGCTTCTTTTGATAAACTTTAGATCCAAATCTAATAAGACTTTGGTCATCGATGAGGATCACATAATCATTTTTGACGATTTTAGGAACATCGCATTAGAAGACATGGCCGATTTAATCTTCGCTGACCCACCCTTCGGGATCGGTTTTGGGGGTAATATAGCTACATATCATAGAACACCAGACGCCCTCTCATATATTGAGGTTCCCAAGGAGGAGTATCCCAAGTTTATTAGAGAGCTAGTTGATTGGTGCTATAAGGCGCTCAAGCCTAATGGGAGTATGTGGCTAGTCTCAGGCTGGAATAATCTGCGTCACGTCCTAAACGCCGTAGAGGACGCTGGCTTCATACAGCTAAACCATGTTATATGGAAGTACCAATTTGGAGTATTTACTAGGAGAAGATTTGTTACATCGCATTATCACCTGCTTTTGCTAGTTAAAGATGAAAAGAATTATACGTTTAACAAGCCCGAGCACTATCCTGAGGACGTCTGGATAGTTAAAAGGCAATATCATCGTGGTGAGGAAACAGCTGGAAACGAACTTCCAGACGAGATCGTAGAGAGGTGCATTAGGACCTCATCTAACCCAGGAGATCTAGTCGTAGACCCAGTACTCGGATCTGGGACAACGATGCGTGTATGCCTAAAGCTTGGGAGAAAGTGTCTAGGAATAGAGATAAACCCGCAGCTGGAGAAAAGAATTAGGAAGAAGCTGGGAGCGTGGCTAAACCATGAAATATAATTTAACAGGCTATTACGAGAAAGTCCTAAGAGTATACTTTATCACCCTTCTAACTAAGAGAAGAGAAATGTAGAAAAATTTAAGTTTTTGCAAGTCCCTATTATCGACGAGTTACGGGTATTAATCCTTATTGGGAGAGCGGTGAAATAAACTTGGGTTTACGGTCTTTCATAAGATCGAGTTTAAGGCTGCTTAAGCTCGCTAGGAAGCCGGATAAGGATGAAATCTGGCTCTCAATAAAAATATGTTTTTTAGGCATACTCATAGTCGGCGTAATAGGCTTCTTAATCTATTTTCTCGCATCCCTCATTAGACCATTAGGTGCGTGAATACAGTGGGCGAGAAAACAGAAGCAAGATTTTTCACCCTAAGTGTGACCGTTGGCCAGGAACTTAATGTTACAAGGATAATGGCTGGTCGTATCGAGGCGAATAATATTCCAATAAAAGCACTACTTGTCCCGGAGAACTTAAAGGGATACATAATTGTTGAGGCCGAGGGTCCACATATTGTTGATCAGGCAGCCGCGGGCATTAAGCATGTGAAGTCTAGGATCCAAGGTATGCTGTCTTTCTCGGAGGTGGAGAAATATATTATGGTTAAGTCAATAATTGATGAACTAAATGTCAATGATATTGTGGAGATTATTGGAGGGCCATTTAAGGATATGAGGGCTAGGGTTACAGATATAGATAGGGGTAGAGAGGAGGTGACAATAGAGCTGCTTGAGGCCTCCTTTCCACTCTCAGTTAAAGTCCATGCAGATTATGTTAGACTAGCATCTAAGGGGTCGTAAGGTAATGCCGGCTGAGAAGAAGATCGCTGAGTTTATTGTTGAGGGTGGAAAAGCAACTGCTGGGCCACCAATAGGACCAGCCATCGGTCCATTAGGTGTAAATGTTGTTGCAATAGTGAATAAGATTAATGAGTTGACTAAAGAGTATGCTGGCATGAAGGTTCCAGTCAAAATAATCATTGATCAAGAAACAAAGTCCTTTGAGGTAGAGGTTGGTATACCAACAACCTCCGCCCTAATCATTAAGGAGGCTGGGATAACCAAGGGCTCAAGCAAGCCGAACTCTGAGAAGGCTGGTAACCTTACAATGGAGCAAGTAATTAAGATTACAAAGATAAAGCGGAGTGAGCTTCTGGCAAAAACTTTAAAGGCTGCTATTAAGGAGATTATTGGCAGTTGTGTCAGCATGGGTATCACCGTTGATGGTAAGGATCCAAAGATGGTTTTGAGGGAAATAGATGAAGGAAAATATGATGAAGCGATTAAGAGGGCTGAATAACATAGTTCTGCGAACGCTGGGGGTTACCAAATGCCAATAGATAAGAGATACATGTTAGAGGCAATTAAAGAAATGCGTGAAAAAACTCCGAAGAGAAACTTTAAGCAATCAATAGAACTCATAATCAACCTTCAGGATGTGGATCTAAGTAAGCCGGAGAATAGAATCCAAGAGCTAGTTGAGCTACCCCATCTAATAAGAAAGAATGTTAATATATGTGTCTTTGCAACTGGCGATGCGGCCACCAAAGCTAAGAGGGCTGGAGCAAATCTTGTCTTAGAAAAGGAGGATATGGAAGGCATGGCTGGTGATAAGAAAAGACAGAGACAACTGGCGAAATCGTTTGATTTCTTCATTGCGTCCGCTCCATTAATGCCTTTAATAGGCAAGGTTTTTGGAGCAATTTTAGGTCCTAGAGGAAAGATGCCAGCGCCAGTTCCTCCAACAGCTGACATAGAGAGGGAGATTGAGCGACATAGAAGGCTTGTTCTAATTAGAACTAGGGGTCAGCCAGTTTTGAGCTGCCGTATCGGCACAGAAGATATGAATGATGAAGATCTAGTCGAAAACATTGAAGCAGTTTTAGGAAGGATCGAGGGAAAGCTTAAGAGGGGGGTAAAAAACATAGCCTCAATCTACATTAAAATGACGATGGGTCCACCAATAAAAGTTAAGTTCGGGGAGGGCTAGCCTTTGCAAGTTCAAGTCCGCAATTCAATTCTTAAGAAAGCCAAAGAGGTTGAAGAGATAATGTCTCTCCTAAGCAAGTACCATGTTCTTGGAATTGTAAGCTTACATAAGGTTAGGGCCCAGCAGCTCCAGGAGATTAGAAGAAAGCTTGAGGGTATAACATATCTGAAGGTCTATAAAAACACGCTGGTCAGGCGTGCGTTAAAGAATCTCAGAGGCGCTCCATCCATAAATAATCTTTGGAAGTATATGCAAGGCCCTAATATTTATATGTTTACAAATTATAACCCGTTTAAGTTGGCGGCCATTTTAGATAAGAATAAGGTTAAAGTTCCGGCTAAGGCTGGTGACGTGGCCACTAAAGATATAATTGTTCCAGCTGGCAACACTGGCTTACCTCCAGGCCCAATAATCAGCCAACTTAATGCTGCGGGCATACTAACCCGCATAGAAAGCGGCAGTGTATGGATTGTTAAGGATACGATTGTTGCAAGGGAGGGGGAAGTCATAAGCGAGAGCCTAGCATCAGTTCTCTCAAAGCTCGGCCTAAAGCCTATTGAGCTGGGCTTAACTCTTAAAGCTGTCTATGATAATGGCATCGTCATCCCTGAAAGCGATCTAAAACTAAACCTTGAAGAGTATAAGGAGAGTATCTGTAAAGCCCATGTATATGCGCTTAACTTAGCTATAAACTCTGCCTATCCAATGCCGGAGACAATAGCCTTTCTCCTAAATAAGGCTATTATGGAGGCTAGAAGCCTAGCCCTGAATGCCGGGGTCTTCTTGCCAGATGTTCTTAAGGATCTCCTTTTAAAGGCTCATCTAGAAGCCTCTGCCCTTGATGCGAAAATTAGGGAGAAAAATCCCAACTGGCAGTAGCCTAAACTTTCTCGATGCTTAAATTTACCTTTTTAAGAATATCCATGAGTAGCTGTTTATCTTCGCCTTTTACCCCCTTCCAATCCAAGATCACTTTACTAACCATTTCAACAGTTCTCTCAATGCACTGTCTAATGATATACTCGTCAACCTCATGAACAGCATATTTTGGTATCATATGCCCGAAAGCTATCTCACTTGTGAGGGCTATATGCGTGAATTTCTTGTTATAGTGTTGTCCACCTATCCCAAGGGCTGCTGGATAAACTATTTTATTCTCGGCTGCGGCAACGGCTCCCCGAGCGACAACCTCAGCTGCCTTTTGATCCCTCCACTGCTTTGGAGTGCTCCCAAGCTCAATAAACATTGCTGGTATATCTAATGATGGGCCGTGATGCGTGCATTCATAAGAGATCTCGTAAGGAAGACCTATTTCATCCCTAGCGGTCTTCATCTCAATTAAGGCTGTCTTCATCGCGCTTGCTGGCGAGATGGACACTTTCTTAGGTTTTCCTCCAAGAAATGCTTCACCAATGTTTCCTGGAGTGTGGACTGATAATGTTGGGGTGCCACTCTTACTGCTATGCTTTGAAATAAAAATTATTATCTTCAGGTTATTTAAAGGAGGTATACTTTGTATATTTACAACTTCATTTTCAATTATGACGAGCTTAGCTTCCTCGGCGCCTTCTAGCTCTTTTACGTAGGTTGGCTGTCCGAGAATTTTCTCACCCTCCTTAAATCCAAATACTTCGACGAGCTTACTGGATATATTCAGGCCAGCGATATCGCTTTTAGAAGCCATTAGGAGTATCATTTAATCACGTCCAATAGGTCCCCACAATACCCCTAATAATTCTACAGATCAAATTAAATGTTTTCGTTTTTAGATGAATCTCGCCCTACTCGGAGCGATATACTTAAATAATCAACTGAAATCCTTGTTAATTGCTAAAGTTAAGTTGGAAGGTTGATGCATGGCGACGGAGTTTAAGCATATTGTACGCCTAATTGATAAGGATGTGGATGGAGGAAAAACTGTAGTAGACGCTATAAGCGATATTAGGGGCATAGGTCTTAGGCTGGCTGGAATAATAGTGCGTGAGCTCAATATTCCGCCTACTGCAAGAATAGGATTCCTTCCAAGCGAAAAGATTATGGAAATAGAAAAAATGATTAAAAGTTTATCTGAGAGCGGGTTACCAAAATGGCTTTTTAATCGACGTAAGGATTTTGAGACTGGTGAGGACAAACATTTAATTTCATCCGATATTGACTTAACAGTTAAGGCTGATATAGAGCGGGAGAAAATGTTATGGTCTTGGCGGGGATACCGCCACGCTTACGGCCTAAAGGTTCGTGGACAGAAGACTAGGACGACTGGTAGGGCTGGTAAGACTATTGGCGTTTCTAAGAAGGGTATGAAAAAGGAGAAGTAGGTGATATTTATGGGCGACCCAAAGAAACCAAAGAAAAAATGGGAATCGCCGAGGCACCCCTGGAGGAGCGATGTATTAAAAAGTGAGCTTATTCTCCTCGGACAGTATGGTTTAAGGAATAAGCGTGAGCTCTGGCGCGCCAAGACAATACTTTCAAAGATTAGGAGCATGGCAAGATCCCTGCTTAGTATGCCAGCTGATAAGAGGGCTAAGCTTGAGGCTCAGCTTCTAAATAAGCTAAAGCGCTTAGGGATATTACCTGAGAATGCCATACTGGATAATGTTTTAGATATAACTGTCGAGAACATCTTAGAAAGGAGACTCCAGACCATAGTCTTTAGGAAGGGACTGGCTAAAACGCCATATCAGGCACGCCAACTTATAGTTCACGGCCACATAGCTATTAATAACAGAGTAGTATATTCGCCGGGTCTTCTTGTCAAGAAAACTGAGGAGGAGACAATAACTTATGCCCCAGTAAGCCCCCTTAATAATCCCAGCCATCCACTGAGGCTCTCTATAGAAGCTACGCCTATGCCTGAAACTAAAGGTTAACGGAGGTTTAAAAGATGAGTGATAAAAATGAAGAATTTGTATGGGGTATAGCCCATATATACAGTTCATATAACAACACTATAGTTCATATAACGGATCTCTCAGGAGCTGAGACCATTGCCAGAGCATCAGGGGGAATGTTTGTTAAAGCTGACAGGCAGGAATCCTCGCCATACGCTGCGATGAGGGCGGCGGCATATGCTGCACAGATAGCTAAAGATAAGGGTATAAATGCCATTCATATAAAGGTTCGCGCCCCGGGTGGCATAGGTCCGAAGACACCTGGGCCTGGGGTACAGGCGGCTATCAGAGCTCTTGCTAGGGCTGGCTTTAGGATGATCGGTCGTATAGAGGAGGTTACTCCGCTGCCCCATGATGGATGCAGGAGACCCGGCGGGCGTAGGGGTAGAAGAGTATAAATTTTATTGATGGAAGAGATAGGTATGCGTGTGACGCTACTTAACAAGGATTATCTGACCGCTAGTTTTATAATTGAAGGTATAAACGCAGCCCTAGCAAACACGCTTAGAAGGATAATTCTAGCTGAGGTTCCTACAATGGCTATAGATGACGTTGTAATATATGAGAACTCATCAGTCCTGCATGATGAAATGCTCGCTTTGAGGCTTGGTTTAATCCCCCTTAAAACTGACCTGAAATCATATAATCTTCCGGAGAAATGTGATTGCAAGAGTAATCTGAGGTGCCCAAAGTGCAGGACCATATTAACGCTTGATGTAGAGGCCAGTAAGGATGTGCGCACAGTTTATTCAGGTGATCTCATACCAGAAGATCCATCAATAGTTCCTGTAAGTGACAAGATTCCAATAGTTAAGCTTGTTACCGGACAGAGAATTAGGCTTGAAGCTTATGCAAAGCTTGGTAGGGGTAAGGATCACGCTAAGTGGCAGCCGGTTTCAGCCTGCATATATAGATATAAGCCGATAGTTAGGATAGACGAATCCAAGTGTAATGTTTGCGCCAAATGTGTTGAATTTTGTCCTAGAAAAGTTTTAGATAAGAAGGGTAACAAGATTGTTGTTATTAATGAGATGAACTGCATCTTATGTAATGACTGTATTAGGGTATGTAGCGTTAAGCCCCCGCCGATAACAATAAGCTGGGATCCAAGCACATTCATCTTCTATATTGAATCTGTTGGCTCACTTCCAGTCGAAACAATAATATTTGAGGCTCTCAAGATATATGAGGAGAAGTTTACAGAGTTTATGAATCTTGTTGAGAGTGTGTTATAAAGTGAGGAAAAGGGGAACAACTAATCCAAATCTGATGGAATTGATACGTTTGCTTAGAAAAGTCTCTAACCAATATAAGGCTAGGATATGGAGAGCTCTCGCCGATCACATTTCTAGGTCTCATAGTAGGCGTATTACAGTCAATATAAGCCGTTTAAACCGTTACACCCGTGAAGGGGACATCATTGTTGTTCCCGGAAAAGTTTTGGGCGCTGGAATACTGGATCACGCGGTAACTATTGCGGCCCTTGCCTTCTCTAAACAGGCTCAGGAAAAGATACTTATGGCTAAGGGGAAATGCATATCAATACAGGAGCTAATAAAATTAAATCCAAAGGGCTCAAACGTTAAGATAATTGGGTGACTGCTTTGAAGGCTTTGCCAATAGATGAGAGGACGAGGATAATTGATGCAACCGGGCTGGTTCTTGGGAGAATGGCCAGTGTAGTTGCTAAGAGACTGCTAAACGGTGAGAAGATTATCATAGTAAATGCTGAGAAAGCCGTTATCTCTGGAGATAAGTATATAATTATTAGACGTTATCACAATTATTTGCAGATAGGTCATCCTGGGAAGGGCCCTCTCCACCCAAGAAGACCAGATAGAATAGTTAAAAGAGCTATACGCGGTATGCTTCCAATCTTTGTAGGCGAGACCTGTGTAGCGGTTGACATGTTGGACGAATTGAGCAAGGTAATTTTGCTGTGCTCTTATCGCAGTCAAGTCGGTT
>JAWAXL010000011.1:0-10222 GCA_038820405.1 Bathyarchaeia archaeon | reverse complement strand
CCGCCTTCAAGAGACTTAGGGTTTATATGGGCATCCCAGCATATCTCAAAGACAAACCTATGGAGACTATTCAAAAGGCTAGCGCCACTAAACTTAAGGGCCGCTATATGACTATTCTAGAATTGTCAAAAAATATTCAAGGTTAAGCGTGGCGGTGAGCGGACATGTCAAGTAGCTCTACGGTAAAAAAGGTTTTGGTTGTGAGTGGCAAGCGAAAGACTGCTATTGCTAGAGCTGTTATTAGGCCTGGGAGGGGTAGGATACGCATAAACAATATGCCTTTAGAGATATATGAACCTGAGATTGCCCGCCTGAAGATACTTGAGCCCCTTATAGAGGCTGGAGAGGAGGTCTGGAAGAACTTGGATATAGATGTTAAGGTTAGAGGAGGTGGCTTCATGGGCCAGGATGAGGCAGCTAGAATAGCTATCGCAAGGGGTCTCATTAAGTGGACTAAGAGCTCAGCCCTTAAATCAGCCTTTTTAAGACTTGATAGAACACTCTTAGCTGGCGATCCTAGAAGAAAGGAACCTAAAAAGTTTGGCGGTCCCGGCGCTAGAGCCCAGGATCAAACAAGTTATAGGTAACCTAAAAAGGGATATATATGATAATTCCAGTGAGATGTTTCACCTGCGGTAAGCTTATTGGTGATAAATGGGAGGAGTTTGCTAGGAGGGTTAAGGCCGGAGAGCACCCTGGGAAGGTTTTAGATAGTATGGGCATAACTAGATACTGCTGTAGGTGTGTTCTTCTCTCCCATGTTGAAATAATAGACGATATAATAAAGTTCTTTGAAAAGAAGGTTGACCTTGAGGGGGAAATTTAATGACTGCGATTATTGAAGATGTTAAAGCAAGAAAAATTTTTGATAGTAGGGGAGACGCCACAATAGAGGTTGAGATAACAACCACTGAGGGCTTTGGTATAGCCTCAGCCCCTAGCGGGGCAAGTAGGGGTAAGGCTGAGGTTATAGCCTATCCTCCTGGTGGGATTGAGGAGGCTATAAGAAAGGTTGAGGAGCTCATTGCGCCAGAACTAATTGGTATGAGCGCCGATGAGCAGGAGGAGATAGACAGCCTATTACATGAACTTGATGGGACAGAAGACTTTAGGAACATTGGAGGTAATACTACATATGCCATTTCTCTAGCCGTTGCAGACGCTGCCGCCAACTCGTATGGCATACCCCTCTTCAAGTATCTTGGCGGGTACCTAGCTTGTCAGCTGCCATATCCACTTGGAAACGTTTTAGGAGGGGGTAAACATGCGTTGGGAAGAGCCCCAGACATACAGGAGTTTCTGGTCCTGCCTGTGGGAGCGAAATCTTTCATTGCAGCTGCCGAGGCAAACATTAGGGTTCATAGGAGAGTTAGGGATATACTGGCCAGTATCGACCCAAACTTCACAGGTGGTAGGGGGGATGAGGGTGCCTGGGCCCCATGCATATCAAATGAGAAGGCCCTTGATGTCCTCTCTAAGGCCTGTGAGGAGATTTCTAACGAAATTGGCTTTGAGTGTAGGCTTGGATTAGACATGGCATCATCAATATTATGGAACCCCGAGAAACAACGTTATATATATGCGAATGAAGGGGTTGAGAGAGATCCGGGGGAGCAGTTCGACTATGTTCTCGATTTAATCGAAAGATACAAGCTGATCTATATTGAGGATCCATTTCATGAGGATGATTTTGAGAGTTTTCGTGATTTGACTCTTAAGGTTAAGGGTTGCCTAATATGTGGTGATGACCTATTCGTTACAAATGAAAAGCGCCTCGGAACTGGGGTGAAAATGGGTGCCGGGAACGCGTTAATTATTAAGGTTAATCAAGTTGGAACTTTGACAGACGCTCTGAAAACGATTATACTTGCCAAAGAGAACAACTATACGCCAGTTATCTCACATAGATCTGGTGAGACATCATCCTTCTGTATTGCGCATCTTGCAGTTGGTTTTGGATGTCCAATAATAAAGACGGGTATTGTTGGCGGGGAGCGATTAGCGAAGATAAACGAATTAATATATATTGAAGAGATATTGGGTGATAAGGCTAGAATGGCGAAAATTAAGATTTAAGTGGTGGGGGGTTTATGTCTAAGGAGAAGCCTGATGGTGAAGCCGTCGTTGTTGAAGGGTTATTGCTGCCACAGGAAACTCTCCTATCATTTGGTGTGCATATTGGGACGAAAATAAAGAGTGGGGATATGGAGCCCTTCATTTATAAGGTTAGGGCAGATGGCCTCTACATTCTAGACATAAGAAAGATTGATGAGCGCATAAGGATTGCAGCAAAGTTTCTTAGTAGGTTTGATCCCCCAAAGGTTGTGGCAACTGCCGTTAGGCTTTACTCGAAGGAGCCCGTTATAAAGTTCTGTGAGGTAACTAAGGCTACTCCAGTAATAGGCCGTTTCCCACCAGGCCTCTTCTTGAATCCCATGTACCCTGGGAGAATTGAGCCGGATGTGGTTCTGGTTTCTGATCCTAGGGCAGATTCTCAGGCGGTTAGGGAGGCCACTGAGATAGGCGTCCCAGTAGTAGCCCTATGTAGTACGGACAATGAATTCACGAATATAGACTTGGTAATACCAACAAATAATAAGGGTAGGAAGGCTTTAGCAGTAATTTATTGGCTCCTTGCAAGGCAGATATTACGGGAGAGGGGCGAGCTACTGCCTAATGGAGAATTATCAATACCGATAGAGGAATTTGAGGTCAAGCTGGTCGAGAAAACCCAGCAAGAATAGATAAATCTCCATTAGATTTTTAATTTGCTGCGAAAAGGGTAATTAGAAGATAATGCTTTATTTATTGTGCTTGATGAGTTTATCTGGAGGTCTCCTTATTGAAGGTTAGGTATGCAAGATATGCTGGTAGCTTTTATGCTGGATCAAAAGAGTCCCTTAAGCGGCAAATCGAAGAATGCTTCCTACATAAATTCGGTCCCGGGAGCCTTCCATCACTCAAAGATACTGGTGAGAGAAGAATAATAGGTATGGTCTGCCCACATGCCGGGTATATATATTCCGGCCCAGTCGCAGCAAATGCATATTATAGGCTGTCCCTTGATGGATGCGTGAGCGTCTTTATAATACTGGGGCCAAACCATCAGGGTATTGGAAGTGGTGTTGCATTGATGGATGAAGGTGTCTGGAAAACCCCCCTTGGAGATGTCGAGGTGGATGCTGAGACTGCCAAAGAGATACTTCGTCACTCAAGCATAATTGATGTCGACTATTCAGCACACGCATATGAGCACTCAATAGAAGTCCAGCTCCCCTTCCTACAATATATATATGGTGACTCATTTAAGTTCGTCCCCATATGCTTCCTAATGCAGGATTTAGAGACTGCATCTGAGGTTGGTCAGGCCCTTGCCGAGGCCCTTAGGGGTAAAAATGCCGTCATAATAGCGTCTTCAGACTGGACCCACTATGAGCCCCAGAGGATAGCCTATGAAAAGGATAGCGAGGCGATAAGCGCAGTTATAAAAATAAATGAGAAGCTCTTCTATTCTATTCTTGAGTCTAGGCGGGTGAGCGCCTGTGGTTTTGGCCCAGTTGCAGCTCTTATAGTTGCATCTAAGAAGCTTGGTGCTGGTAGCGCTGAGTTGCTGAGCTATAAGACTAGTGGGGATATAACTGGTGACACATCAGCAGTGGTGGGATATGCCGCAATATTAATGATTAGGTGAAGTATTAAATTGAAGGAGTCCTCGAGAGCTTCTGCGCCAGCAAAAGTAATCATGTTTGGAGAGCACTTCGTTATATATAACAGGTTGGCTGTCGCCGCAGCTATCGACTTAAGGGCTTACGTAAATGTTGGTCCTAGGCCCGATAATAAGATAGTTATTAGTTCTGGTGTGATGGGTTCATGTGGCGAGTTCACACTTGATGGAGGTTATGCTGGCGATGCTAGGCTTAAGCCAATATATATTGCGGCAAAGAACATACTGAATCTTACTGGAGAGAGGGTTGGCTTGGACATATCCATTGAATCACAGATACCTATCGCAGCTGGACTTGGTTCATCAGCAGCAGTCTTAGTTGCCACAACCGCCGCTGTGGGTAGCCTCCTAGAATTAAACTTGGATAAGGATAACATTTTTAGGCTAGCCTTAGAGGCGGAAAGGATAGTTCATGAGAATCCATCGGGCATAGATCCAGCTGTGTCAACTTATGGCGGTATCTTAGTCTATAGGAGGAGTGAGGGCGCTAGGCGGCTAAATGTTAACATGGATTTACCTATGGTTTTAGGCGACACACGTGTGAAGCGTGAGACTAGGGAGATGATTCTACTAGTAGGCGAGCTTAGGAGGCTTCATCAAGAGCTCATAGATGGCATCATGGATATTGGGAATATGATTTCTAACCTCGCTATAAAAGCCCTTGAGAGTAGGAATCTAGAATCCCTTGGCCGCTTCATGAATGTTAACCATGCACTATTATATGCAATAGGTATATCAAATTGGGCTATTGAGAATCTGGTTTGGGCTGCTAGGAGGGCTGGGGCGTTAGGAGCCAAGCTAACTGGCGCTGGCGGCGGAGGGTGCATCATAGCATTATCAACACAAGAAAATATGCTGAGGGTTGCAGAGGCTATTAAAATGGCTGGAGGAGAACCATTTATGGCTAATATAGCGTATGAGGGTGTTAGAATTGAAGAATAAACTAACGGTACTTAAACTCGGAGGCTCCGTCATAACTATTAAGGATAAACCATTAACGCCAAATACACAGGTGATGAGGCGCCTAGCCCATGAGATAGCTTCTTCCGAAGTCTCGCCACTCATAATAGTTCATGGAGGCGGGAGCTTCGGCCACCCACTGGCCGCAGAATATAATATTGCCGGGGGTCTGAAGGGTCAGGGTCAAATGGTGGGCTTCTCTAAAACGCACAACTCGATGGTCAAGCTGAACATGCTTATCGTTGAGACCTTACTAGACGAAGGTCTCCCGGCAGTTAGCTTTGCTCCCTCCTCCCTCATGATCACCAAGCAGGGCAGGATCGCAAGTTTATACAAGGATGTTCTGGAAAAAGCTCTCGAGATAGGCTCCATACCAGTCCTATATGGGGATGCGGTGCTAGATTACGACCAGGGTTTTGCAATTCTCTCAGGAGACCAGATAACCGCCAGACTTGCAATAGAATTTGGTGCTGAGAAAATAGTTTTTGGGATTGATGTAGATGGCTTATATACGTGCGATCCGAAGATCAACCACGAGGCGCGGCTGCTTAAAGAGATAGTTCTCAGTAAACTTGAGGAAATGGCTGTCGTGACGGGTTGCTCTAGAACAATTGACGTGACGGGTGGGATGAGAGGTAAAATAGCTGAGATAATAGATCCTGTCTCCAAGGGGATTGAAGTACTCTTTATAAATGCTTTAATAGAAAACAGGGTTTATAGGGCATTGAAGGGAGAAGAGATAATTGGGACGAGAATCATTAAGAGATAATATTAAGATAGAAAATAGAAAGAATGATCATATAAGAACCTGTCTAGAACGTGATGTTGAGACGAAGAAGATTTCAACTGGCTTCGAGGACGTCTACCTAGTACATAGAGCTCTCACAGAGATCAACTTAAGCAATGTTAAGACGGAGACTATTTTCCTTAAACATAAATTCTCTGCGCCAATAATTGTCGAGGCCATGACTGGTGGAACGGAGAGGGCATTGGAGATAAACGCTGTAATCGCCGAGGCTGTTGAGGAGCTAGGGCTTGGGATGGGCGTTGGAAGCCAAAGGGCGGCTATAGAGAAGCCGATCTTGGAGAAAACCTACAGGATAGTTAGGGAGAAGGCGCCAAATGCCTTCATAGCCGCTAACATTGGCGGTGCTCAGCTAGCCGCAGGGTATGGTATTAAGGAGATTAACTTGATAATTGAGATGATTGAGGCAAATGCTCTAGTGATTCATCTAAACCCTCTCCAAGAGGTTATTCAGCCAGAGGGGGAAACATTTTACGCTGGAATATTACGTAAAATAGGCGAGCTGGTCAGTAAGATTGACGCGCCAGTCATAGTCAAGGAAACTGGCTGCGGGATATCATGTGAAGTAGCCCAGATGCTTGAGAAGGTTGGAGTCTCATGCATTGATGTGGCTGGGGCTGGTGGGACTAGCTGGGCTGCTGTGGAGCACTATAGGGCTGCTGAGCGGGGGGATTCCCGGGGACAGGATCTCGGATTAATGTTCTGGGACTGGGGTATACCAACTGTTGTCAGCCTAGTTGAAGTTGTACACTCAGTCAAAGTTCCCGTCATAGCTTCTGGGGGAGTTAGATCTGGACTTGATGTTGCCAAGTCGATTGCCCTTGGGGCATCAATGGCTGGCATAGCTCGCCCAATCCTAGTGGCTGCCTCAAAGGGTTGTGAGGAGACTAAAAGAACCTTAAAATCTCTGATCGACCAGCTCAGGTGTGTTATGTTCCTTGTGGGAGCTAAATGCCTGGAAGATTTAAGGAGGGTTCCACTGGTTATTGTTGGTAAGACCGCTGAATGGCTTAGGGCTAGGGGCTTTAACCCGGACCTACTTTATGCTAGGAGAGGCGCATCAGAATGGACATGCTTGATATAGAAGTCTTCTTAGAGGAGACATCTAGAAAAGTTAATGCTCGCATAGAAAAGTATATTCCGAGGATTTTCTCTGAGAGCTCACTCTTATTTAGAATTCTAAGGCCAAACTACCGCATAGATCTCGATGCGCTTAATAGGGCTATTAGTGAGCCTATGTGGGAGTTTTTTAATAGGGGTGGTAAGCGCTGGCGCCCTGGACTTTTCCTACTATTGTATGAGGTCTTCGGCGGCAAGTCTGAGGATGATGCATTAGACTTTGCCATAATCCCCGAGATTATACATAATGGGACCCTGATAGCAGATGATGTGGAGGACTCCTCTGAGATGAGGAGGGGGAAGCCATGCACATATAAAATCTATGGCTTAGACATAGCCATAAACCTCTCCCAAGCAATGTATTTTCTGCCGATGATAGTTCTAAGCGATAAGTGGGATAAAATTCCAGTTGAGGTTGCTAAGAGATTATATGAGGTTTATGTTCAGGAGATGACTAAGCTCAGCCTAGGACAAGCCATTGATATAGCTTGGCACAGAGGTCTAGTTCCAGCCGAGAAGCTTAGTGAGGAGCATTACCTCCAGATGTGCGCATATAAGACCGGAACCCTCGCTAGGATGTCCGCAAAGATGGCGGCAATCCTGGCTGGTTCAAATGGCAATGTCGCTGAGAGGGCTGGTAAGTTCGCTGAATCCATTGGCATCGCATTTCAGATTCAGGATGATATACTAGATATAACTGGTGAGGAGTTTGCTAGGGGTAAAGGTGGATTAGGCATGGATATAACTGAAGGTAAAATGACTCTCATGGTGATACACACGCTGAGGAAGGCTAATAGGGAAGATAGAAATGAACTTCTGAGGATACTTAGCATGCACACTAGGGATGAATCCTTCAAGATGAGGGCAATCAATATAATGTGTAAGTATGGCGCCGTGGAGTATGCTAAAGACGTTGCCTCAAAGCTAGTTAATGAGGGTTGGAGTTACATAGAGGAGTTAATAGGCGGAGAAGAGGCAAAGAAAAAGATTAAGATGTTCGCAGATTATCTTATTCAAAGGAAAATATAGCGCTCCCCTTATAGAGGTTCCTAAAATTGAGTTCCATGACTGTGGACCTAGGTGCTGTTAGAGATCTAGCTAAAAAACTAGCTCTTTTAAATGCAGTCTTCTATGGCGGAAAGGCTCAGAACAAACCAGTTCTAGGAAAACTTCTAGGCGAGAGACCTGATCTGAGACCACTCGCTAAGACGATTGTTACTATTGTTGAGGATGTTATCCGAGAAGTTAACAGCCTATCTCAGGGCGAGCAAATTAACCTCCTAAAATCACTTTGGCCGGAGGCCCTAGCCGAAGCGGAGGCTAAGGCTAAAAGGGTGAAGGTTGAGGAGAAGCTTCTTCCACCACTACCAAATGTTGAAAAGTATGGGCAGGTTGTAACTAGGTTTGCGCCTAACCCGGACTGCATCCTACATCTAGGCTCAGCTAGGGCAATAATACTTAGCTATGAGTATGCTAAAATGTATGGTGGAAAGTTTATTCTTAGGTTTGAGGATACGGATCCGAGGCTAAAGAGATCCTCACTAATCTTCATGGATATGATTAGAAAGGACCTTGAATGGCTTGGCTGCCCACCAGATGAGGAGTACATCCAGAGCGATAGACTAGAAATATATTATGAGTATGCCGAGAAGATCCTTTCAGATGGATATGCATACGTCTGCACGTGTAAGCCAGATGAATTCCATGCCAAGGTTATTGCTGGGGAGCCATGCCCATGTAGAGGTCTCCCACCAGAAGTGCTTCTCTATAGATGGGATGCGATGCTCAGCGGCGTTTATGGCGAGGGAGAAGCTGTCATTCGTATAAAGACTGATTTGAAGCACCCAAACCCAGCCATCAGAGAGTGGCCCGCCTTAAGAATAATAGATACTGAAAAGTACCCCCACCCAAGGGTCGGCTCAAAATATAGAGTTTGGCCGCTATATAATTTTGCATGTGGAATAGATGACCATCTAATGGGGATAACGCATATTATACGGGGAAAAGAACATTTAACCAACCAGGAAAGGCAGAAGTACCTTTACCGCTATTTAAAATGGGAGTATCCAGAAACTATACATTATGGTAGGCTTAAAATAGTTGGTGCATCGCTAAGCAAGTCTAAGATTGTACGGGGAGTCTTGGAAGGCGTATATAAGGGTTGGGATGATCCACGTCTAGCAACATTCATGGCGCTTAGGAGGAGAGGCATCAGACCTGAGGCAATAAAGAAGCTTATACTTGAGATAGGACCTAGACCAGCAGATATAACGATAAGCTGGGAGAATCTATATGCATACAATAAAAAACTAGTGGATTCGATTGCCAATAGATTCTTCTATGTCTGGGATCCAGTAACTCTTGTAGTCGAGAGTGTTCCAAGAGACTTTGTCGCCAAGATACCATTACATCCAGACTATCCCGAGAGAGGCGAGAGGACTTTATATGTTAGGCCTATAAACTCTGTGGTACATCTCCTGATCTCCAGTAGAGATGCGGAGCATCTAAGCGTTGGGAGCATTATACGCCTAATGGAACTATTTAATGTTAAGATTAAAGCCATTGGTAAAGATTGTATAAGCGCAATCTTCCATAGTGAATCTTATAATGAGGCTAAGGCGCTCGGTGCGCCCCTGATACACTGGCTTCCACAGGGCATGGGCATCCCATGTAAAGTTGTCATGCCCGATGGCTCTACTATCAGCGGTCTCGCCGAGCAATCAATTAATATAGTTAGGGTCGGCGATATAGTACAGTTTGAGCGCCTCGGTTTCGCCAGAATAGATAGTATTGGTGAGGAAATAATAGCCTACTATTCTCACAAATAAGCCATATGAGGAGCGCTGCAAGCTGATAAGACTATTATTCCCCTTAAAAGCGACCGTAAAAATACACCGCAAAATATATAGGGAGAAAACCCTTTCTTTAAAGTTTATAATGAAACCGAGTCCAGCTTGGAAATGAGGTTGATAAGTATGCCAAAACCATTTTATGTCAAATTTGAGGTTCCGGACGAGTTGGCTAATATGGTGTATGAGGCTGTTCAGATAGCAAGTAAGACTGGGAAGGTTAAGAGGGGGACTAATGAAACAACAAAGGCTGTTGAGAGGGGCCTCGCTAAGCTAGTCGTAATAGCTGAGGATGTTGATCCACCAGAAGTGGTGGCGCACCTACCATTGCTATGTGATGAGCGGAAAGTACCATATATATATGTTCCAAGCAAGAGTAAGCTTGGTTCAGCTGCAGGGATAGAGGTTGCGGCAGCATCCGTATGTATAATTGATCCTGGGCAGGCAGCTAACCTATTAAATGAAATCACGGAGAAAATTGGGAAGATTAGGGGTGGCTAAATTCCTTGAGTAAGAGGACTGCGCGGGAGACCAGAGAGGTTGAGAAGGAGGTTGAGGGTCCTCCAACGCCAGCCGAAGTAATTCAGATAATTGGGCGTACTGGCGTTACTGGGGAGATAGAGCAGGTTAGGGTTAGAATACTTGAGGGGCCCGATAAGGGGAGGATAATTACTAGAAATGTTAAGGGACCTGTGAGGCTCGGCGATATATTAATGCTTAGAGAGACTGAGAGGGAAGCCAGAAAGATAAAGTAAGATATTATGG
>JAWAXL010000010.1:0-34646 GCA_038820405.1 Bathyarchaeia archaeon | reverse complement strand
AGGGCCTCCTCACGCGATACAAGGAGCTTAAAAGGCGTAATCTCACCCATCAAGTTTCCTCCAAGCCTTGATAATTGGGATGCAAGCATAAAAGCCTTTTTATGGAATGAGTACCTTTTGAAAGTATGGTGAACGATCGATTGGAGGCGCGCCTAAATATTTCTTATAAAGATAGTGCTAGGGCGGTTGCTCTAGTTAGGGATGCTGTTAGCAGGGATCCAGACGCCATTAGGAAGGCCTTTGGGGGAGAATTATTTGGGGGCATAGGGTTCAAGGCAACAGTTTTAGGAATAATGTATTGGGTTTCAGTAAGAGATGACATGGAGGTCTTCTTCACAGACCCCCTTAGGAGGAAAGTGGATGCACAAAAGCTCATTACATATATGCTTAATGCTCTGGAGAGGGTTCTAGCGGGAAAAGTATCTAACCATAGGGGAACTCTTGTGGGGATTAGGCAGCTGAAAGGTGGCTCCTCAGCCCACCTCTATGAAAAGAGAATAGCTAGCTATTTAGCTGCTGAAATGGATAGATCAAGTATTAAAGAGGTCGAGGGGGCGGTTAGGACTTTAGGAGGATGTATGGTGGATCACCCAACAGCAACATGGAGCTTTGAGGTTAATCCGTTAAATGGGCTAAGGATTATAGTAGCGTTCTGGCAAGGTGAGGAGGGAGTGCCGTCCGGGGCATCAATACTGTTCGATGAAGAAGTGATGGAAGTGGACATATCCATAGAGGAGATTATAACCATCACGGAGATGACCATAGATAGGCTCGTCGCATTCTATAGAAAAGAGAGTGGAAGGGAGGCAAGGCTCTTTAGATCATTATACTTATAGTGCCATGCCTGAAACTCACCACTAGAACGAAACAACTTATATATGTTTTTATCTTATTTTTAGCGGATATTTGATTGTCGGAGATCGATTTTAATGGGCGTTGATTTGGGAGATTTAGTTCCGAGAACCATTATTAATCTAAGTAATCTTCGCGGTAAGTCTGTTGCTATAGACGCTTATAATGCCCTTTACCAGTTCCTTGCAATAATCAGACAACCTGATGGAACGCCTCTAATGGACCGCTCTGGAAGAATAACAAGCCACCTGAGCGGACTACTCTATAGGACGTGTAATTTACTTGAGCTTGGAATAAAGCCCATATATATCTTTGATGGAAAGCCTCCAGACCTCAAGGAGGCCGAGATCAAAAGTAGAATGAAGGTAAAGGAGGAGGCCATAAAGAAATATGAGGCTGCTTTGAGGGAGGGTAAGATGGAGGAAGCTCGCAAGTACGCCCAGATGACATCCCATTTAAAGGATTATATGGTTAAAGATGCGAAGCGCCTGTTAACTCTAATGGGCATACCATGGATTCAAGCGCCATCTGAAGGTGAGGCTCAAGCGGCACATTTAGTGAAGAGGGGTGATGCAAACTATTGTGCAAGCCAGGACTACGATAGCCTACTCTTCGGCACACCATACCTGCTAAGGAATCTAACAATAAGCGGTAGGAGGAAGCTTCCCAGAAAAGATGTCTATGTTGAGGTTAATCCAGAGATAATTGAGCTGAAGAGCGTCCTCAAGGAGCTGGGAATAACCCATGAACAGTTAATCGACATAGGGATACTGGTCGGCACGGACTATAATCCGGAGGGCGTTAAAGGAATAGGTCCAAAAACCGCGCTTAAGATAATAAAGACTTATGGGAGCCTAAAGAGGGCTCTGCCAACCCTTAAGGGCGCAGAGTTTCCAGTTGAGCCTACAAAGATAAAGGAGATCTTCTCATATCCAAAAGTGACAGACAATTATACGATAGAGTGGAGGAAGCCTGACGTAGAGGGCGTCGTGGACTTCTTATGTGGTGAAAGAGACTTCTCTGAGGATCGAGTGCGCAAAGCTCTAGAGGAGGCCATAAAGGGGACGAGGGAAGTTAGGGCGAAGAAAACCCTTGAGGAATGGTTTAAGAGATCTTAAATTCCGGAATATTTATCGCGATAACTGGCATCCCGTGGAGAAGATGTAATTATGAGCCTGCGTGAGAGAGAAAGAAAGCTCCTCATGGCACTAAAGGATGCTGGTGGAAGGGCGACTCCAGAAGAGATCGCTAAGATCAGCGGATTAGTCTCAGCATCCATAATGCGGACAGCCCTCACCCTCAGTGAAAAGAACCTTGTTAGAATACATGAGAGAAAAGTGATAAAGCTATCACTTAATGAGGAGGGCAGACAATACGCTGAGATGGGTCTTCCAGAGAGAAGGGTGGCTGAGGTCGTAATTAGGATGGGGGGTGAGGCTCCAATAAATGAGGCTCTGAGGGTGGCTGGCATAGATAGTGGAATGGCCACTATAGCGCTCGGCTGGCTTGTGCGTAAGGGCTGGGCTACAATAGACTCAAGAAGTCAGAGGATCAAGGTTTTAAAGGTTCCTGAGGAGAGAGGTGATGAGAGGCTACTAAAGATCCTTAAATGTTCAGGTGAGGTATCTTTAGAGGACTTGGATAGTGAGTTGAGGGATGCTTTCAATCTGCTTAAGGGTAGGAGAATAATCGATTTTCGCGAGGAGATTGTTCGGGAGATCGAGTTAACTGAGGATGGGTGGGACCTACTTAGCAGGGGCCTAGAGCCTATTGAGGAGGTTACACAGCTAACTCCAGAGCTAATAGTTACTGGGAAGTGGCGTGAGAAGAGAATGGCAAAGTACAATATTAACGCTTCGGCCCCTACAATATGGCCCGGAAAGAAGCATCCATACCTAAGATTTCTGGATAAGATATGCGAGAAACTTATAGCCCTAGGCTTCAAGGAGATGAGTGGGCCCATTGTTGAGCTAAGCCTGTTTAACTGTGATGGACTATATATGCCCCAAGACCACCCGGCCAGAGAGATACATGACATGTACCTTGTTAAAGAGCCAGAGTACGGCGACTTAATGCCCTATGTAAGCATAGTAGATCGGGTAAAGGAAACGCATGAGAACGGTTGGATAACGGGCTCTAGAGGCTGGGGATACAAGTTCTCCACGCTAATGGCTGCTAGGCTCATCCTAAGAAGCCATACAACCGCTGTTAGCGCTAGGATGCTAATAAATGATAAGCTTGAGATACCTGGAAAATACTTCACGATAGGAAGATGCTATAGGCCCGAGCATACTGATAGATCCCATTTAAGTGAGTTCAATCAGATTGAGGGAATAATTGTGGGTGAAGGTCTAACACTCTCTGATCTACTGGGCATACTTAGACGTTTCGCCATAGATATAGCGGGCGCGGATAAGGTTAAGTTTAGGCCAGATTATTTTCCATTTACTGAGCCGAGCGTTGAGCTCTCAGCCTATAAGGAAGGCTACGGCTGGATGGAATTTGGCGGGGCAGGGATCTTCAGGCCAGAGGTGACAATACCACTTGGGATAAATGTCCCAGTTCTAGCATGGGGTCTAGGTGTGGATCGCCTCTTTATGATGTGGGCTGGAATAGATGATATACGCTATATATTCACCCACGATTTAGATTGGCTTAGGCGTAAAGAGCTGATGTAATATGCCGACAATAGAAATTGAGAGAGGAGATTTGGAGGAGCTTCTAGGAATTAAATTGCCAGGTGATCCCGAGAACCTGAATGATCTACTATCATTCATAAAGGGTGAGGTTAAGCATATAAGTGATAGAGAGATTCAAATAGACATCAAGGATAGCAGCCGCGCAGATCTATGGAGCGCCGAGGGGATAGCGCGGGCCCTGAAGGGGATATTGGGTATCGAGAGAGGGCTTAAGCAATATAAAGTTGCAGGAGAGTCCGGCGTAACAGTTTATGTAGACTGTGAGCTTAGGAACATAAGGCCATATATTGGATGCGCCGTGGTTAAAGGGGTCAGGCTGAGTGATGCTGCAATACGGAACCTCATGCGCTTCCAGGATAAGCTGGATCAAACATATGGTCGTGGAAGGCGTAGGACGTCAATAGGCTTATATAACTTTGATCTAATTACACCACCACTATACTACACGGTTTCAAAGCCTAATGAGACGAGATTTGTTCCGCTAGGTTTCAAGGAGGAGCTATCTTTGGCCGAGATACTTGATAGGCATCCAAAAGGCATAGACTATGGATACATAATTAAACAATTTGATGTATGGCCAATATTTATAGACTCTAAGAGGAAAGTGTTGAGCTTCCCACCAATAATTAATTCAAATGATCTTGGAAGGATAACTATTGACACGAAGAATGTCCTAGTGGAGGTCACCGGAACATCGCTTAGAGCCGTTCTGAACACGCTGATTAACATTGTTTTAGCACTTGCGGATAGGGGAGGCGCAATATACTCGGCTGAGATACACTACCCTTATGAGGGATTGGAAGTTAAGGTCACACCAGATCTAAGATCTGAGAGGATATCCTTGGATATAGATTATATTAAGGGCGTCATAGGGCTGCAATTAAGTATCCGGGGGATAGTGGATCTACTCGAGAGGTCTAGATATGGTATATTAGAGGTGGACGAGAAGACCATAATAGTTGAGGTCCCATGTTACCGTATAGATATAATGCACCCAATAGATGTGGTTGAGGATGTAGCCATAGCCTATGACCTGAATAAGATGGAGCCTAAGTGGCCCCAAATGACAACTATTGGCGGCCTATCAAGGGAGACGGAATTAAGAAACCTTGTTAGGGAGATAATGATAGGCTTAGGTTACCAAGAAATTTTAACGTTCTCGATGAGTAACCTAACGACGCTCTTTGATAAAATGAATATTCTCCCTGAGAAAGTCATCGAAGTTGTTAACCCAAAGATTTCATTGATGACATGCCTTAGGAGCTGGTTACTGCCAAGCCTTATGGAGTTCCTAAGCTATAACACGCATGTAGAGTACCCACAGAGGATCTTTGAAGTGGGCTATTGCGTCATACGCGATGACAAGCTGCCGAATAGGGCGAGGGACGTGGAGAAGCTGACTTGTGTGACAATTCATTCAAGCGCAAGCTTTTCCGAGATAAAGTCGGTTTTAGATACGCTCTTCACGAATCTCGGCATAAAATATGTTCTCGAGGAGACTGAACATGGAAGCTTCATTGAGGGACGTGTTGGAAAAGTAATTGCTGATGGGGAGGAGGTCGGTATAATAGGAGAGATACACCCACAGGTATTAGAAAACTGGGGTCTAGAGAACCCAGCAGCCGCAATGGAAATAAACCTAAGCAAGATATGGGAGACCCTCAAAAGATAAGCACTAGAAAAATTTATCAAATATTATAAAAAAATGGTCTACGTGACCCCATGTGGCAGTCAAAGCTCAGCTGAGGGGAGCATTACCACTCCGGCCACGAGGTCGGGACTCCATCACCTGAGACATACACCAAACCTATCTAAATGCTCTAGTCCAACATAATGGAGCGAATTATATGAATCAGCATAATTATAGAAAAACTTATTTTTCCCATTAAAGTTTATGATGAGATGGCAATGATATGAGCCTTAATCCCGCCGGAACCTTCGGGGGCCCGCATAGACGGACTCGACTGAGAGGGTATATTAACGCCTTTCGATGAGGGAGGGGCTGCCCAGGTGCGGGACACGGCGGGCGTGGGGCGCCAAAAATTCCACGTGTGAGAGAGCTCAGCTGAGGGGAGCGTGGCCCGCTCCGACCGTGAGGCTGGGTGTTAGTCACGTGGAACACAAAGGTGTCCCACGATAATTCCAGATATTTAATTTCATAAACTTCCCATACAATGAAGCCCCTTAAAGTTATAGTAACTTCTATTATGGCATCACTCTGGCAGCGATGACACAGACTTAATTACAATATTGCCATCTTAAACAAGGCACTGCTCCGTATATAAATGCCAAGTAGATACAACACATATAGATGAATGTTACGTAGGCTTAAATAAATCCTCCCTTCCGAAAAAATAATGCTGGTAGTGAGAACATGATATTCATCCTCACGCCCAATGATGCATCAAGTGCAGAAAGTTCGGCTAAAGTTTCCATTAATGCCTTTCGCGAGACATCTAAGAAAATTATTTGCTCATCACTTGGAGAATCCGCTGGGGAGGCAGCAATATTCCTCCTTAGGGAGGTCATGAGACGTGACCCATTTGAGGTTCTCTGGGAGAACCCAAGAGCATTCTATGAGGAGATAGTCAAGGTTTTTGGCGAGGGTGCAAAAGTTTTAATTAATGTTTTAATAGAAAATATCAATAGGGAATACGGGTTAACAATGAGGCCGGAACATTTCCTGGAACTCATGCGTGAAGGAGATCGAAAAGCCCTAGAAGAGATACGTTCTTTCATAAGAATGGTTGCTAAAGCCAGTAAGGAGGCGTAAGATATTGAGCTTGGCTGGCGCCGATAAAATTCCAACAGGAATGGATGGCTTAGATAAGGTTATTGGTGGAGGCTTTCCTAGGGGAAGCTTAATTATTTTAGCTGGAAATCCCGGGACTGGTAAAACGATATTCTCAGCCTGTTTTTTTACTATGGCGCAGTAAATTATAATGAGAGGGGAGTATACGTTAGCTTTGCTGAGAGCCGAGAGAGATTCCTTAAGAATATGCATGGTCTAGGTCTAGACTTTGAGAGCCTTGAAAGGGAGGGCAAGTTCCGCTTCATAGATATGCTGACAGTGAGAGGAGAGGCCATTTCAGCTGCGCTGGAGACGATATTAAAAGAGGTGAGCGAGCTTAAAGCTAAACGTCTAGTAATAGACTCATTCTCAGCCATGGCGCAGGCATTCAAGGAGACCCATGAGGCTAGAGTAATATTGCATACAATTCTAGGTAGAGCTATAAGGCTTCTTGGGTGCACAACGATACTCATTGTAGAGGTCCCCTATGGAGAAAATAGAGTAGGCTTAGGTATAGAGGAGTTCGTTGCCGATGGAATAATCTATTTAATGAGAAGCGAGTTTGATGGCGGAAGGATCTTCAGGGAGATGGAGATATTAAAGATGAGGGGCGCGCCGATTCAAGAGGCCCACATAGCCTTCACAGTTAAAGGAGGCCTTAAGGCTCTGCCCCCATTTGAGGTTAAGGTTGCTGAGAGGTTGAGTAAATTTGAGCCTAGGCCAGATACAAAAGAGTGTTTCTCAACTGGCTCCCAAAACCTGGACGAGGTGCTTAATGGAGGTTATTTAAAGGGCTCCTCAGTCCTAATCGAGATAATCGATGCTAACGTTTCGACATTACAGTATCACCTAATCATATATCCAACTTTATGGAACTTCCTTGCGCAGGGCAGAGGCGCAATAATATTTCCTTCTACCGGAATAGACTATAGCTTAATTTTAAAGAGATTTGAGGAAGCTGGTTTTAAGACTGATGAAATAAACAGCCTGTTAAGGATACTTATTAGGGACTATGCTGGAATCAAGCAGGCCCCATATCTTGTGACATGTAGGGGCGAGAACTTCTCTGAAGACTATGTAAAAATCTTGGAGATTGAGCGTGAACTCCACGAGAGAACTGGTAAGCCTATACTACATTTTGTAGGTGCGGACATGTTTATAGACACATATGGACTGAGAGAAGCTCTCTCAGCGATTAGGAACCACGCTGTAAGGGTGAGGGAGGAGGGCGACTTATACATGATACTGCTTAAGCAAGGTTATCCGAGGCTTTCTGAGGTTTTGGGGACCTTTTCGGAGGTTCACTTAAAAATTACGCGGAAATATTGTTCTGTCATTGTATATGGCGTAAAGCCAAGAACGCCACTTTACGCTCTTGATATGGATGTATCCAAAGGATACTTTATGCCAAAACTAACACAAATAATATGATAGATAGAGATTAGGGGCAAAACATCATAAATTCTTAAGTGGTCTTTAGAGCCTTCTTCCCGATTATACTTTTTTTATTCCGGGGGATATCTAGTAAAAATTACTGGCATTTATCCATTGGGCCTAAAAGTTGATTTAATGTATCATAGTCTAAGCTTTGGTGGTTACTGAAGTATTGCTTACTTTTTGACTAAGAGGATTCTGATTATTTCTCATAAGTTACCAAAGCTCAATTTTTGACTTGTCTGAACCACATAATATATGTAGGGTGCCCCCTCCAGGATCCATGTTAGTGCGCTCAAAAATTAAAGTTAATCTACTACCCTCAGGCACTATTTGTGTCTTTGGAGCGGAACTTATCGTGTAAACAAGGTGGGTGTTGGATTTTATGACCGTAATCACCCCACTGATAATTTCATTGAAGTTACCATTTGGATCATAGAAGCCCAGGGTCACACTAAGCACCACGTTCTTTGAGGAGGCCTTCGCAAATAAGACTATAGTCACATTTTTCCCAAGGAACAGTTCTGGCGTTGTATCCGTTGAATTTCCCTCCCTAGAATTTTGGCCGTAGCTTATGGGCTGAATCTCCTTCTCTTTTCTAGGCTCATTGGGCGTAAGCACAAAATCATTACTTCCCTCCTTCTCGGGGTTAATATATATGAAACGCCACTCCTCAGGTCTCGATTTCTCATAAACTGCTATAATTGTCCCATTCCCCAAAGCCTTAATATAAGTTGATGGTGAGGAGGGATTCGTAATTATTATGCTGCCATTGGAGCTCCAGTACTTAAAGACGTAACCAGTCTCCGGATAATATGTTATTGGCAGGGTCTCATTAAATGGGACCCTAATGTTTTCTACTGGCAACTCATCATATATTGTTCCATTTAATTCAATGGTTCCTAGGTTAGTAATGTTATAATTTTCGCCGCTTACATACTCCCCACTCTTTAATGTTAGGTAGCAGTATTCTGTAGCTGAGATAGCAGATGAGTTATAGTAGGCAATGATTCCTCCTAGACCAGTACCATGAACATACACCATTGCGGTAGATCCATCCGGCATTAGGCTAATTGGCCCAATAGTGGAGAAGCCGATGAATCTAGCGTTCTCTGGCGGAGTAAATGATATTTCAACATTCTGATTCGGGAAGAGACAAAAGCTGTATAGTGGGGTATGCTGTCTCACTCCGTTAACTATGAAGTATCCTTCATTATCATATTCATCTAGGCTAGTAGCTAGATCATCACTTGCTAGTGAAATTATGCATGTAGGTAGGTCCGCGGCGACAACTATGCCATCGTTTGTGGTGATCCTTAGGGTGAATCTCTCTATAACTAACTCAGTGAGGTTGAACTTCGCCTCATATATTCCTCGGCCCACATATCCAAGATGTATGAGTTCTTTGGTGATGTCTTTAGTTCCATTAGCGAGTAATTTAAGTTTGTCTTGCGAGATGTCTGATATGGGCATAGCGTGTCCTTTTCCACCCATTTGAACCCTGAATATGATTGTCATTATGCCACCCGTATCATTCAACTCAATTTTAGCATCCAGAATGTCGAGGTACACTGCTTTTAATGATATCATAGCTAGGTTGCTGAGCCCATAGACCTCAACATCCATGCCGAATGTTGTGTAAACTACGCTTTTTCCCTCCCACTCACTCCACTCTATCGTCCAACCTACGTTCTTGCCTGTGCTGTTCTCGGGCGCTAAAACAATGTTTACGCCGAAATCATTATAGGATTCATAAGCAGCTCTAAGCCAATTCTGGATGAACCTCCCTCCAGATTCTCTAGCTGAGTCCATATCTCCAGTTATAGAGTAGTTTTGTGTGGCTTCAGCCAATGCTCTCGTCATCGATCTCTCAAAATCTCCTGCTATCGTTAGGACAACTTCGTCTACAGGTTTATAGGTCACTTCTAACCTACTTGTGCTTAATTGGCTTATTGAAAGAACCATAGAGAACATGAAAGCCGCCAGGATAACCGCGGCTAAAACTACAAATTGCCCTCTTCTATCCCTTCTCAACCTATTCACAAATAATCAGCTCTCAACAAATTATCATCGTATTTATTGACATATTATGTCGAATTTTGCATATATTCTTTATGATCTAATAATATATATCTCTAAGGGCGGCTTAGGTCAACCCAGCCCTCGTAAGAACTAGATTCAAAAAGTATGTTTTCCCATTCCTCGAAGTATAAATTATTCCTGTCGATGCAATATCGCTTGAGATTTTAAAGACTTCATGGGGAGCATTTGAGACATAGAATTTCCCATTTAGGTCGACTGGCCTCCATTGTCCGGAATCATCCACTTCATATATCGTTAGGTTAAAGTATATGTTTTGGGGCAGTAGGCCTTGGAGTGCGTCAAGTAATTTTATTTCGCCATTCTGCCCCCCACTAACGGCCTCATCAATTATGCCAGATTCTGCTAGGCGGTGCAGAATATTATATGCCAGTCTATTTAAGTCCACAACCTCCTGTTTAAAAAATTTCTCTGATGAGAAGAGCATGTAGAATGCTACTGCAAATACTATGAGGAGTAGGATTGAGGCCATGACCGCCTCTATTATCCTTGCCTGCCCAAGCCTTCGGCAGCTCATCACCATGCCATCCTCCACACAGTTAACCTGAGAGTGTATGTGGATAAGCCGATCTTAACGCTCCGTTCAAGCATATAGGCCAGTGGCGGATAAACCTCACCAGCTATGGAACTATATTTGCTAGGAATAATTTTATGCGCAGCTACAAGACTACCGTCATTGGCCAATGTAACTACTGCAATAATATTTGGTTCGGCATAGCCCATATCATACACGCTATAACCACTCAAAGATACACATTCACATTGTTCTAGACTACACATAACATTCATTAGCTTGATGGTTCTATTTTGGAGTCTCACGGCAAATACTTGGAGAGCATTATTGCTAGGAATTGTGAGGGAGGAGTCTACTAAGAGATACCTCCCAATGAGGTAGCTAGTACGTGGGATGGAGCTATACGCGTATATCATTTGTACACCGTAGTGGTCTGCGACCGCTACCAAGAACTCAGGGTTAAATGGGAAGCTTACATGGCATACTCCATCTCCATCAGCATCATAAACTTCTTGGGGAGAGTTAGATAATATATTTCCCCCTTGAGCCCTGAAAGCTATAACAATAACTTTTACATGGGAGGCTGGAGTCCCCTGCTCTGAAAGAACCATAATAGTTGCATCCGAGTCCTCCAGCGACACGGTTATGTTTAATGCGGGGATAAACTCAATCTTTATACCATAGTCGAAGCCGAGGTTTAATAGCTCTAGAGCCTTACTTGGCGGCATATAGAGCTGACTAGGTATTTCATGGCTTAGCTTCTGGATCTTATCTGGATCTAAAACGAATGCATCCCGCGTGAAGACAGTAGATACTGCCAGGCCGAATGAAGATAGGTTCTCGGCTCTTATAATAATATTTTCCCCCCAGTCCTCAGGTTCTCCTGGGCTTAGAAGTATTTGGGCCATGATCTTCTGTGAAGCTATTTTTAGCTGCTCCACTTCAGAGATACTTCTATATAATTGTGGCGATATGCCTGTTAGAAAGACCGCTGCTATTAATATCGCAACCATTATCACTGCTGCAAAAATATATTCATAGATTTTCATTAGCCACTAGGCCTCCTTAAGCCTAGGCCGATGTAGAGCACATCTCCTCTAACCTCACACCAGACGATCGCATTTGGGTTGCCTCCATAAATGTGGCTTTTTGGCTCAACGGTGGGGTCGCTTGGGGCAAAGTTTTCATCAACAACCACTTGTATATTTGATGCTGGGTTGACTGATATAGAGGACTTAGCGTAAAGATCTCTCCTCCCAGGAACCTCCACAAGAACATATAGGCCTCCAGTCTCGTTCACAAACCTTATAACATAGACTTTTCCACCGAGATCTGCTGGGAGATCTAGGTTCATTGAAACGGTCACATACTCTTTAAATATGCCGTATGTGAAGTCTGTTAGGCTCATCACATTCGAGATGCACATTGAGACGTATTCCGCAACCTGATTCAATTGGGTTTTAAGGACACTCGTCTCAACGGAGACGACAATTATCTGGTATGCCAGGGCTAGGGATACAACTAAACCTATTAAGGCAACAGTTCCAATAATGTGCTGTATCGATACGTGAACCAAACCTGGCACCTCACATTATAGAATTATAGAGACCTCTATAAAGGTCGCAATGACCCTAACATTATACATGTTCTCCCCCAAGCTGAAAGCCTCCGTAGCTGGAGGTTTGTCACCAACCTGAACCTGTAAGGTTATGTTTCCATTAAGATTCCCGGAGAATAAGAAGTGCGCCCCCATATTCTGAACCCTAACTGTCACCGTACCTGAGCCGCCAAACCTCCCCTGAGTTAGGCAGATCATGCGAGCCTCGATTATCTTGAGGGACTCGTTCTCAACCACAAGCACCCTATTATAGTCTAAGACTATCCACGCGCCATCCCCAATCTCCACGCGGACATATCCTAGGGGCTTAGAGGGATCCCTGAGAATAAGCCCGCCTGGGTTCGTCAGGTCCATCTGTGTTGCTGGGGTCAGGCTCCCACCGCGATACTTAATAACATATGATGTTATCGTCTTATTCCAGATAACCTCTGAGTCTCTGAGGATCACTATATTGATCTGGTCTCCTCCATATACGCCTATCCCACCACTCCCCTGATTAAACTGAACTGAGCTAACTGCACCAGGCCTAAGCGATACATCCATTATAGTCTTGTCAAGTAACCGCATTGCAGTCTTAGCCTGCTCAAATTCGGAGCTCTGAATTTGTATCCCCAGCATATTTGTTGCAAAGAAGAAGGCTGTGATGAGGATTATTAATAAACTTGCAGTTATAATTATGGTTGATATAACTGGTGAGACACCCCTCCCATTTATAACCTTACTGTTATTGGCGATGTTTAGCTCCACCTCATATTCCCTCTTCACGTTACTCTCACTAATATAATACTAGAGAGGCAGGATTAGGCCGAATAGGCACATGAAGATTATTGAGAGAATAGATATTAATGTGAGTATTATTGCATGCCTGAAACCAGCCGACACATTTCCAGTGCTGATCTTCCCGGTCACTATCCCCATTAAATACGACTGAAATACCAGCGCCGGGACAATTATTGTTAATATCTGTGTAAATGGTATCGTTGCGCGCGCTATTGATGTGACTATGGAACGCATAAAGTTCACGAGTATAAGAGTTGAGAAGACCATTATTGTCGAGCCTACATATGGCATTATTATTAGTGGGCGGAGAGCCGCCATCCTCTCCTTCTCAAGTGATGACTGCATCTCGCCAAATCTCGCCATGGTCTCAAGGGTCTCCGGGCTACCCCCTCCAACCTCTATCGCGTCCACTAGGAGGTAGAGATTAATTAGGGCGAACCATGAGCTTATCCTCTTCTTAAGGGTTTCGTAGACGACTCTGAATGGCTGCCCCCACCGTATCTGCCTGGCAACTATTCCCAGATGCTTGTTGAGTGCTCCATATGGTCTAGATGAGAGCTGGATTATACATGCCTCCGGAGATGCTCCTGTCTTCCTGGTTTCGGTCATATCCCTGAGAAAGTTCGTTACTTCTCCGACAATCTTTCTTCCCCTGCGGCGGTTATAGTAGCCATAAGCTATTGCAGCTGGAACTGTCCCAGCTATTAGGGCTATGCCGATGCCAATGGATGGCTCTAGCCCCTTCTCTAGACCCAATGCTGCTGTAATAAGCGTTAAGAAGCCCTTAAATTGGCTTACCAGCGGTATTACTAACGCCAGCTCTGGAAGGAGATATGGAAGGAACATCATAAAGATTAGGAACATCATTATGGGAAGCGAAGTCATGAAAACCTTGTATGGTGTGGTCTCGTATATTGGCTCTTGGAAGCTGGATAGATCCGAGAGGTATATGAATAACATTGAGATGACTGGAATGAGAATGAATGAGTATAATAGGAAGTTCTCCGGTCCGAAGCCCCCCTGCCAGAGACCCTGGAATGCTATGGAGATTAGGTAGACTATGCTTATGCCGAGGGTTCCAAGAATCATTATTGCCACATATGATTCTAGGAGCATTGCCGCACGCTCTCCAAAGACCCTTATCTTGGCTGCAAGATCCCTAAACATTATCTCCGTCCGCGTTAGGAGGTAGTGGACTACGTCTCCACCAGCCCTTAACGTGTGAATGTATCCTAGAAGAAATTCTTTATATTCTTTTGAGGGGGTCCTCTCAGCCGACTTCTCTATAGCTGCCACTGGATCTAAACCCTTTAAGAGCACGTCCACCTCAATATACTTGGCGGTCTTGGATGTATGTGGGAGGAGCTCACAGCTCTTCAGTCTCTTTAGACTTGAGTATGGGGATAAACCGCCAGTTGCCATGATACTTATGTAGGCTGCCATGAATGGTGCCTCTATATCAAGCTTTGATGCCCTATCCTGAGCCTTTATGCCCGGCAAAGCATATCCAACCAGTAGGACTATTATGGGGGTGATGGCTATTGGGTAGAAGCCAGTGAGCCATATGAAGGCTGCTGAGGCCGCCGCTGACACTATTAGAATTAGGCTGACCATGGCTAAGTATGCCTCTGGGCATATTCTTATTCCAGCGGTCTCCAGAGTGTCCCTAAGCTTAGATGTTTTCCCACCATACAGTATCTTTGCTAGGGCGCTTGAGAACCACCAAAAGCCTTGATACGCAATTCCGGAGAAAGATGCCATATTTTTAGCCTCCAATCCTCCTCTTCAGAGCCATCGCTGGAAATGGGTTGAGTAGGCGATATCTTGTTATCTCAGACTTAACCTCGATGTTGCTCTTTATTCCACGGGTTAATAGGTCTCTGAGTAGTAGGGCTCTTCTTGAGAGCTCCTCTAGGACGCTCTCCACGTTTATTCCGTATTTTAGGGCTATTCTATTGAGCATCTCGCTCTTCCTGAAGTTATGTGTAAATATATCTGTTATCGGGTTCCATGACGCTATCCGTTCATATCTGTCATAATCGATGATCTCATAGACCTCACGTATTCTCCTCCCAAATGTCAGGCCCATCCTAGATCTGGGAAGCTGAGTCCTCTCCTGAATAATGGCGACGTTCACGAGTGGTATATATCTCTCGGATATGTTCATTGGTGGACTTGTTAACCTCTTTACCGTATGTTCCAAGTTTTCGGCGTGGATTGTTGTTAGGCCACCGTGCCCTGTTGCTATTGCCTGGAATAATACGAAGGCTTCTTCACCCCTAATCTCGCCTACTATAATGTAGTCTGGCCTATATCTTAGCGAGACTTTGACTAGCTCGAAGAGGCTTATTTCACCTATCCTTGATATACCAAGTCCGTAACTTGTTCTGCCAACCAGCTGGACCCAATTTTCATGTGCGAGCATTAGCTCTGGTATCTCCTCGACGGTGACTATCTTCATTGATGGTTTAACTAGGCTTGCTAGGACGTTGAGTGTTGTTGTCTTGCCCGCTCCAGTCCCACCTATAATCATCACTGTCATCCTGTTCTCAATTATTAGCCAGAAGTATGCTGCAAGCATCTCATCCATTGTTCCAAGCTCTATTAAATCTATTATTGAGAAGGGTTCCTCCCTAAACCTTCTTATGCAGAATGAGCTTCCCTTCGGCGAGACCTCGTATCTGAATGTTGCGGCCAGCCTATCCTTTGTCGGGAGCATTGCGTCTAGTATTGGGAATGCTGTTGAGATGTGCTTCTGGGCGAGGTGCGTGAGCTTTATTAAAATGTTGTCTAATGTCTTCTCATCAACTATTTTCAGGTTTGTTGGCATGCTCTCATATTTTCTATGCCATACGTAGACTGGGATGTTTACGCCGTTCACGGATATATCCTCAATCATTCTATCACACATTATAACGTGTAGTGGGCCGAGTCCTATCAAGTTCCTCTGCAGATAATATAGTATCTTCTGCCATGAATCTTCCCCCAGGCGCCTCACACGCTTAAGTATGCCATACTTCTTGGCCAGCCTCTCAGCTTCAGCCTCGATATGCTTATATGGATCCGCTCCCTCCTCCAGCGGCGGCTCGACCTCAACGCTAATTATGTCGATGAGCTTATTGAGGATCATCTGCTCCTCCGGGGATAGCTTGACCTCCTCAATAAAATATGCCTTTTCGCCGCCGAGCTCTGGGAGGGCTGCTATCGTAACCTTAGAGAATGGATTATGGATCACATAGGACTCTATTATCTCGGCGTTCTCCGGGATCTTAGAGAAGACTGCGACTGGTGGGGGAGGGGGACTAAACTTCTTCCCAAAAAGTCTCTTAGATAAGGAAGATGAAGATGAACCCCGCCCACCCCCCTTAACACTCACCAAATCCACCTCAAAAATATCTCTTATGTTTTAGAAAGTTAAATAAATTAAAATAATTAGAGGATAATTGAAGCCGTATGGTCTCAGCAGATTTTTAGGGCAGAACTATCTGCTTTGAGTATTGGTAGCCAGCAGCCGTTTGAATCATGATCTCCAGTGTGACGCCAGAGGTGGCATAGCCAGCGCCTATTGTTGCATTATATGGTAACCTAATCAAAAACGTTTTTGTTTCACCTGGATTCACAGGAACGGTTGTACTATCTATTATGAAGGAAGCACCATCATATGTAATGGTAAAATTGCCCTGGTTGGTGGCATTCACAACTGAGTCTGGAACTCCATTGAAGAAGAATTTGGCTACTGTTGCTGGTGCGGAGCCAGTACTCTTCACAACTATAGTTATATTATAATATTTATTATCATCTCTAATTGGATATGCGCTTATAAATTCTAGTTTTTCGTATCTTGTGAATGCTGTTCCTAGCCCCATTAGCCAGTATGCTACTGCTATAGATATTACTATCGCTACTGCAACGATGATTATTGTGGCTATGACTGGGCTGATACCCTTCCTATCACGCCTAAAAGCTCTAGCCAAACCAGTAATACACCTCTAAATTATACCTCAAAAATAAGAGTGACTGAAAATCATATAAGTTTTGTTAATATTCAAAACTATATTTACAATTCAGTCTAATAATATAGATTGCCCATATATGCTATGGCGAAGAATGAGGGATTTCTAGGTTGTTTTGGGGCTGAGCTCTCTCTTCTCTAAATTCTCCTTAATAATTCTTGTTACATGATCCCTGACCTTAAAGGCTATCTCCTCTATACTCTTACCCTCTATAATCTTCAGACCATAAGCCTCAGCAAGGCCTTTACCACCCTCATCCACGCCGCTAAGCGTTATTAAAACCTTATGCTGAATACCAGCATCGCTAGTCTTAGCCCAGAGGGCAAGGACATCAGTCGCCGAGGCAGCCCTCTCAGAAATATGAACTGAACCAACTATGTCTGGTGAAACCCCATCGGTATAGGAGATAGCGAAGGAGAAATCATGTTTAACGCCAGACTTACCATGGAGTGTTACTGGGACCTTAACGGATAAACCTTCATCCCTCAAGGGCTTTAGAATGACATCAAGATCAAACGTTAAATTCTCAATTAAATCCCTCTTTTCGGGATTAACCTTAAATGCTACAATACTATAGACCATAAGCTCATTCTCTCCAAAAACGTGCCCGCTGCTGCACAGATATTCTATCCTAGGATCCGAGAAAACGCTTCTGCAGTCCACGCACCTATATAGGGTACTGAATATTCTGTAATCTACACCAAGCTGTCCAAGAGGTTTTTTACAGTTCGGGCAGAAGAGACCTTCACCACTCCTAAATCTATCCTCGAAATCAATGTGTCCACAGGCAAAGTGCTCAATCATCCTGCCTCTAACCAACCTCGATGAGCCACATGAGGGGCAGTGAAATTTAATCATAAGTCTATGAGACTGGCAGTGCGGACACGTAGCAACATTGTCCACAACCTCAGAGCTCAATATGCCAGCCTCACATAATAACAAAAGGGACCTCCTAACATCTTCATTGGAGATGCCTATACCCTCAAAAGTAGGATACTTAATGCCGCCACCAAACTCAATCTTAGGCTCTATTACTTCGAGATTTATGTTCTTCATTACTCTAAGAACACTCTGAACATTTCTATCTCTCAGCAAACTTAGCGCATCAAACACATAAAACACCGACAAAAAATGTAGGAAACCAAGTGTTATATAAATATTATCTATGGCATAATGGCTTTCTCTCATACCAAAAAATAAAAAAATAAGAAAAGGAGATTGTTGAGTTTGGTGATTGCTATGAGGATGCTTGCTGTGCTCACTCTCCTCTTAGCCGTCAGCTTCGCCCAGCAGCATGGGCTTTACAACATAGATAACTGCCTTTTAACCGTCTATAGGGATGGGATAGTCCACGTATATCTTGAGGCATCAGTTGATGAGCTTGAGCCATCAATTGAGTTACCACTATTCTCAAGCCCAGACAAAATAAATAACACGATCGCCCTAGACGAGAATAATGAACCCCTATATTATGAGTATGGCGAGAATAACACCATCATCATATATTCTCTAGGAGCAAGCCAGGTCAAATTGGAATATGATACGATGGGATTAACCTCAATGGAATATGGATTATGGACGCTCAAATTCTCAGCATCATTCGATACAGTAGTTAGGCTGCCAGAAAACTCGGAAATAATCTATATTAACGCAGCCCCAGAGAAAATAAAGTCCATAAATGGGAGGATCGAATTAACCCTCCCGCCAGGGGACTGGGAAATAAGTTATGAGGTGAGGATAGCGGTGCCACAGCAGCGGCCACCAAACTACTTGGCATACTATGCCATCATCGGAACATGCGTTGCATGTGCAATAGTCCTATCAGCCATATATGCTAGAAGGAGATGGAGCTCGAGGGGACTTAGTGGGGAGGAAGCCGAGATAGTAAAGTATATTAGAGAGAGGGGTGGCAGGGTCCTCGAGGCAGAGCTCAGAGAAAAGTTCCCACATATACCAAGAACGAGCATGTGGCGCCTCGTTAGGCGCCTAGAGAAGAGGAGCATCGTCCAAGTTAGAAAGGTTGGATTACAAAATGTAGTTGAGTTAAAGTGAGGAACCCTAAATAGAGACTACCAATACTTGAATAGGAGACTATCCATATACTCGTTCAGAGATCTAACAATGATGTCGTTATTACTCACTCTATATTTCAAAACTTTAACTACGGCTGATGCCAGCTCAAATGTTGTGACCACCGGAATGTTATATTCAACTGCCAATCTCCGAATTATATACTCGTCCCTAGCAACCCCTGGTGAGATGCCATTCGGGTTTTCAGTAGGAATATTGATGACGAGATCAACCTTACGCTGAATTATATATTCAATTATGTTGGGCTTCTTTGAGGGTTCACTAACCTTATGGAGAACGGTCACATCCTTCAATCCAGCCTCATAGAGGGCATCCGCCGTATGCTCAGTAGCATATATCTTAAAGCCTATCTCACTCAGGTTCTTGGCTAGAGGAATAATCTTGCGCTTCATCTCCCTTCCACCAATAGTTATTAGAACAGATCCACCTCCCTCAGGAAATGTGAATTCAGCCGACTCAAGAGCCTTCATAAGCGCATCAGCGAAGTTCTCACCTATACATGCAGTCTCACCAGTACTGACCATCTCCACGCCAAGAACTGGATCAGCCCCAGTCAAGCGCATAAAGCTGAACTGCGGAACCTTAACGGTGACATATGGCATCGGTGGAAGTTCAAGTATGCCGATCTCTCTGAGCTTCTTTCCAAGGAAGATTGCCGTGGCAATATCTATGAGATGTACGCCCCTACTCTTACTCACGTATGGTAGGGATCTAGATGCCCTAAGATTACACTCGATCACCATAACCTCCTTACCCTTAACGAGGAACTGTATATTAAATGGTCCTTTTATCTGCAGTGCCCTAGCGATCTTATATGTGTAGTCCTCAATCTTCTTGATTACGTCGCTACTAAGGGATTGTGGGGGAATGCACATGACCGCATCTCCACTATGGACCCCTGCCTGCTCAACATGCTCTATAACGGCGCCTATTAGGACATCCTCTCCATCAGATACGCCGTCAACCTCAACCTCTTTAGCACCCTCAATAAACTTTGATATAACGACTGGATGATCCCTAGAGACCTTAGCTGCGAGCTCAAGATAATTCCTAAGATCCTCCCTGCTATACGCGACCCTCATGGCCTCACCGGAGAGGACGTAGCTGGGTCTAACAAGGACTGGGTAGCCTATCTCATCAGCGAATCCCTCGGCCTCCTCAATAGTCGTAAGCCTACTCCACTTAGGCTGTGGAATGTTAAGTTTGTCCAAGAGTGCGCTGAACTTAGATCTATCCTCAGCCATGTCTATGCTCTCGCTCGAGGACCCGAGGATGTTGACCCCAGCCCTAGAGAGCTTTGGGGCTAGGTTATTGGGTATTTGCCCGCCAACGCTCACTATAACGCCGAGAGGTCTCTCCTTCTCATATATATCCAGAACCCTCTCGAGGGTTATCTCCTCAAAATACAGCTTATCCGATATATCATAGTCCGTTGAAACCGTCTCTGGATTATAATTTATTATTATTGCCTCGTCTATACCATACTTCTTTAGAGCCCAAACCGTGTTCACACAACACCAATCGAACTCAACGCTTGAGCCTATCCTAAAGACGCCAGCGCCTAAGACGATAACCTTCCTCCTTCCAGTATCAAAGGTTATGTCATCTTCATCACCATTATATGTCACATATAGGTAGTTTGTCTTTGCGGGCCACTCAGCAGCGAGGGTATCTATCTGCTTGACAACTGGGATTATTCCATTAGCCTTACGGAAGCGCCTAACCTCATCTTCGCTGACGCCTAAATACTTGGCGATCTGAGCATCCGAGAAGCCTAGACGCTTAGCTTCCCTAATAACCTCAATAGCATCCCCATCATTAAGCTTAAGCTTTTTCAGTTTCTCTTCCATGTCAATGATGTTCTTGATCTTGTAGAGGAACCATGGGTCTATACCACTTAAACGGTAAATCTCTTTGATCGGTATGCCCATCTTTATCGCCTTGACTATCTTGAATAGGCGCTCATCAGTTGGGTTCCTCAGGCAATCTTTTATGGATTCTATGGGCTCAGGCTCATCCTCATCATTACAAACCAAGCCAATCTTCCCAATATCCAGCATCCTAACAGCCTTCTGGAGAGTCTCCTCAAAAGTTCTTCCAATAGCCATAACTTCCCCAACAGACTTCATCTGAGTGCCTATGTGGTGATCTGCATTCCTAAACTTCTTTAGATCCCAACGTGGAATCTTCACCACAATATAATCTAGAGCTGGCTCGAAGCATGCCGTCGTTATCCCAGTAACCTTATTAATTAGCTCTGGAAGCGTGTAACCTATCGCCAGCTTAGCCGCTATATAGGCTAATGGGTATCCAGTAGCCTTGCTGGCTAATGCTGAGCTCCTAGACATCCTAGGGTTAATCTCTATAGCCCTAAACTCCTCAGATTTTGGATGGAGCGCCCATTGGATGTTGCATTCGCCGACAACACCAAGGGCCCGCACGGCCCTTATGGAGGCTGAACGTAGTAGATGGTACTCACGGTTCGTCAGCGTCTGGGAGGGTGCGATAACAATCGAGTCCCCAGTATGGACCCCCATTGGATCAAAGTTCTCCATATTACAGACCGTTATACAATTATCCTTGTAATCTCTCATAACCTCATACTCAACTTCCTTCCAGTGCCCAATCCACTCCTCAATTAAAACCTGCTTAATGAGGCTATGTACGAGGGCTCTACTAACAATCTCCTTTAGCTCACGCCTGTTATATGCTACGCCTGAACCCTTTCCACCCAGAGTGTAGGCGACCCTAACCATCACTGGGTAGCTTATCTCCTCAGCAACCTCCAGAGCTTCCTCAATGGAAGTGGCCGACCCGCTCTTAGGTACTGGAACACCTGCCCCAGTCATTGTCCGCCTAAACAGCTCCCTATTCGATGCTCTCTCAATAGTCTCTATAGATGTACCGAGGACCCTAACACCATACTTGTCTAGGATACCCATCTTAGCCAGCTGGACCCCGCAGTTTAAGGCAGTTTGGCCGCCGAAGCCGAGGAGAATGCCATCAGGTCTCTCCCTATCAATAACCCTCTCAACATACTTTGGCGTAACCGGAAGCAGGTAGACCCTTCCAGCAAGCCTGGGATCGGTCTGTATTGTCGCCACGTTCGGGTTAATTAAGACTGTTTCTATGCCCTCCTCCCTAAGCGCCTTAAGGCACTGACTCCCAGAGTAGTCGAACTCAGCTGCTTCACCGATCTTTATTGCACCGCTCCCGAGGATTAGAACCTTCTTAACCCATTCAAGCCTAGGCATACCTTCACCCAGCCCTCCTAGCCATCTCTATGAGCATATCGAAGAGGAACTCAGTATCATATGGACCTGGAGATGCTTCTGGATGCCACTGGACAGCGAATAATGGCCCATTCTTAAACTTTATGCCCTCAACAGTCCTATCATTGGCGTTTATGAACCAGCATTTCAGCCTAGTCCCCTCAAGGGATTCGGCCTTAACGGCATAGCCGTGGTTCTGAATTGTTATGTAGCAGAGATCGGTTTCGAGGTCGTAGGCGGGCTGGTTCTGAGACCTATGCCCATACTTCAGCTTATAAGTGTCTCCCCCCATAGCCAATGCCATAATCTGATTTCCAAGACATATCCCCATCATCGGAATATTCTCTTCGGCTAGAACCCTAACAGTTTCAATTGTCTCCTTACACATCTTTGGGTCACCGGGACCATTACTTACCAGAACGCCATCTGGTTTGAACTCAAGAATCTCTTCAGCTGGCATATTATATGGAACCCTTATAATATCAGCGCCATGCTTAAGTAGGCATCTCAGTATTCCAGCCTTAACCCCACAGTCTATCAAAACAATTCTGACTTCTCCATTACAGCAATAGTACATTGGTTCTTTGATTGTAACCTCTGCTACAAGGTTGCTCTTATTTGGATCGGAGACACTTTTAACCTCCCTAATAAGCCCATCTATATTCGGCTCCTCACCTTCCTCACAGACCTCAAGTATGCCAAGCATAACACCCTTCTCACGGAGCTTCTTAGTTAGGCGCCTTGTATCAACGCCATATATTCCTGGGATGCCCTCCTCCCTAAGCCACTGATCAAGGGTTTTCCTAGAGACCCAGTGGTGGGGTTTGAAGCATAACTCTTGAATAACTAGGCCTCTAACTTTAATTCCAATCGACTCAAAGCTTACTGGGATTCCAAAGGAATCACAATCATATACTGGAATCCCGTAATTTCCAACAAGCGGATACGTTAAAGTTAGAATCTGACAGAAATACGATGGGTCTGTTAGGGACTCTGGATAGCCAACCATACCAGTTGAGAAGACAACCTCACCTGAAACCTTCTTAACTGCACCAAAACCCCTACCGATGAAGAATGACCCATCCTCAAGAACTAAAACTGCTTTACCAGCCCTCTTCCTTAGGGGGCTTCTTTCGCCTCTCACTAAACCCTCCCTCAGCATATACAAACGAAAATTTAAACTTTACTATCATATCCAGCTTCAGAGTAAAGTGCAGAGCTATACAACTTCACTACATAGTTAAGCTTTTCTATGGACTCATTAATCCGCAATCTCATTCTACACAAATCCCCTCGAAAGCTCTCAAGAAGATGCCTCCTCTCTGAGAGCATCCTCTCAACCTCCCTCCTAGATGGACCTCCCCTAACAGCATGAGATTCTACAAAACTTTCTAGGCTGGTGGCTTTAGCCAGCTCTTCCTGCCTAACATATATTGGCCTGTCGAGGTGATGTGCCGAGACCTCGGCTAGGAGGCCTGACGTAACTTCATTAAAAGTCTTTCCAGACTCAATGAGCTCCCTCACGAGGGCCCCAACAATCCTGTGGGCTAGGCGAAATGGAACATTATAGTTTCTGGTAAGAGTGTTGGCGAGCTCTGTTGCCGCCATAAAGCTCAGTGAGGGCTTCTCGGATATGCTTTTCACCCTCAAACCCCTAATTAAATCGGAGAGCATTTTTAGGGAGCCAAGCATGATGCCACAGGTCTCCCAGAGCTTCGGCGTAGCCTCCTGAAAGTCTAGGTTATACGTTGATGGGAGACCCTTCAATATCGTTAAGGCTGCCATAAAGTTGCCTATAACTATGCTCATCCTAGCCCTCATAACCTCAAGGACATCAGGATTCTTCTTCTGCGGCATTATGCTGCTCGTTGATGTGAACTCCTCGGGAAGCTCTATTAAGCCAAACTCCATGGAAGACCATAAAATCAGATCCTCTATGAAGCGGCTCAGGTTAACAGCCATTATAGATAGCGCCGCCAGAGTTTCTAGGAGGAAGTCCCTCGAGCTTACAGCGTCGATCGAGTTCTCGATGAGGCCATCAAAGCCTAGGAGCTCCGCAACTCTCTCGCGGCTAATTGGGAAGCTTGTTGTCGAGAGGGCTCCGGCCCCCATTGGGCATAGGTTTATGCGCTTATAAGCGTCCAGGAGCCTCTCTAAGTCCCTCTGAAAGGCATCAAACTGCGCAAGAAGATAATGAGCGAGTGTTGTGGGCTGGGCTGGCTGGAGGTGGGTATAACCTGGAAAAACCACATCGATATTCTCGCCGGCGACCTCAAGGAGTGAACCTTGGAGGGTTAGTGCCGCCTCAATTATACTGAGTGTCTCTTCGCGGAGTGCCATTCTTATGGCCGCTGCCACTTGATCATTCCTACTCTTGGCGATGTTAATGTTTCCGCCAATATCCATTCCAGCCCTCTTTATAACCTCCTCCTCAATGATTACGTGGATATCCTCGGCATCAGATCTTATTGGGAGATTCTCGCTCACCTCTAGAAGGGTGCAGAGAATCTTTGATCCAATCTCTTTAGAGATTATGTCTCTCTCGATGAGCATAATTACATGTGCTTTATTCACGTCTAGGATGTGTCTCAGCATCTTTACATCATGCTCTACTGATGATACAAATTTTAGGGCGTCTTCCCTCAGGCCAGCTACCCTGCCTCCCTTAAGAATCTCAGACAATCTTCAGATCCTCCGGGCCCTTTTAAGGGCCCCAGCAACTCTAGTTGCCAGCCCCCACAGCTCTATGAAGCCGCCAGCGGCGCTCTGATCAAATGTCGACTCAACACCATACGTTGCTAGGTTTATATCATAGAGCGAGTATGGCGATGATCTACCTACAACTTGGGCGCAACCCTTATACAATTTAACCTTAACTTCTCCGGTAACTCTCTCCTGGGTTTTGTTGATGAAGGCATCTAAGTCCTCTCTTAGGGGATCCATCCATAACCCAGCGTAGACGAGATAAGCCCACTCTAAATCAACATGCTGTTTAAAGAGGACTTCATGTCTAGTTAAAACCATCTTCTCAAGATCCTTATGCGCCTCAATTATGACAGTTGCTGCCGGGCACTCATAGACTTCACGGGACTTTATTCCAATCAAGCGGTCCTCCATGTGATCAATCCTTCCAACGCCATGCCTCCCAGCAATATTATTTAGCGACTCAATCAGCTCGACTGGGTTCATGACGGCGCCATTGAGGGATTTTAGAGTGCCTTCCTCAAACCCAATGGTCACATACTCCGGCTCATCTGGGGCCTTCTCTGGGGAAATAGTCCACTCGAAGGCGTCTTCAGGTGGCTCCTTATCAGGGTACTCAAGTATCCCACATTCTATTGATCGGCCCCATAGGTTCTGATCTATGCTATACGGTTTACCCTTATCAAATGGGATTTGTATACTATGCTTCTTTGCATATTCTATCTCGGCATCACGGGTCATCCTCCATTCTCTAATAGGAGCTATAACCTTAAGCTTCGGGTTCAATGCCTTAACGGAGACCTCTATCCTGACTTGGTCGTTACCCTTCCCGGTGCACCCATGCGCAACTGCATCAGCATCCTCCATCTCAGCCACTTCAACTAGCTTAGAGGCTATGAGTGGCCTGGAGAGGGCTGTACTAACAGGATACTTCCCCTCATAGAGGGCGTTTGCCTTAATCGCTGGAAAAACATAGTTTCTAACGAATTCCTCCTTAGCATCTATAGAGTAATGCCTTAGAACACCAAGTCTATAGGCCTTCTCTTCAATAGCCTTCAAATCCTCCTTCTGACCGACATCAAGCGTCACCGTTACAACGGCAGCATCATACTTCTCCTGAAGCCACCTTATCATCACGGATGTATCAAGTCCACCGGAGTATGCCAAAACTATCTTCCTCATTCAGGTAGCACCAGCCTAAGTGCTGAGAGAAAGAATATATTTATTTTTCGACCAAGTTATGAACAGATTATTTGAAAGTGACCGAAATTGGTCAAACAATCATTAACTAGGGTAGTTCAGGGAGTAATAGAGAGCGATAATTTTATTCAAGAGTCTTTGGAAAGAGGTTATGTTAATATTAGTGCGCTGGCCCGCCTCCTAAAACCTAGAGTAGAAGAGATTATTGGAGAAAAAGTAAATATAAATGGCATAATAACGGCCATTAGGCGAGCGAGACTAAAGTTAAGGACGCTAAGAAGGGATTACGTGAATGTCATAGCCAATAGTGTAATAACCATTAAGACCAACCTAGCAAAAATATCCATTGAAAAAACTAGGAGAAATTTAGAGAGGGCGAGAATATTATCTACGGAGTTTCCAGAAGTTATATTCCAAGTTCTTGAGGGAATAGAAACCCTAACCCTAATAGTAGATCAGAGAATATATAATGAGATTAAAATGAAATTCAGAAAGGATGAAATTATTAGTGAGAAATTAAATCTAGCAGCCATAGTGATCCAGAGCCCAAGAGAAATAATTGAGACACCGGGCTGCATAGCAGAATTTTATAATGCGTTAGCAAGGAAGGGAATAAACGTGGAAGAGACTGTAAGCTGTTCTACAGAAACCATAATAGTAGTGGGAATGGAGGATTCAATAAAGGCTTATAACGCACTTATTAGCCTAATAGGGGAATTCAGAAGAAAAGTAAGCGTACTGAAAGCATTAAAATCGAATTAATGTATCTTTAATACTTTTTAGTCAGCTTTGTGGCTAAAAATATAGTGCATTGAGATAAGTTTACACTATTTAAGCACTTACCATAGCTTGGTTCATTAATGTAGCAGTCCAAGTTATTAGTCTTTATGAACCAGCATCTAGTTAATAATGAAAATGAACCATTACCATGGTATATTGCTAGGCATTTTTATCTAACTTCTCTAAAGGCAACATACTTTTCCTCACTCCATATACCTAAAACTTATAATATCTTCCTAACTCCTGAAGCTACCAAAGATTGCAGGGGTTTTAACCTTAAGATGCATGTTAATGTAGATCGGATGTTTATAAGCAAACTTCTAGCACAGTACAACAAGCCCATCTAATCTAACAAAAAAGGACATTTTCTATTCATGGCATCTAAATATAAACTTTTAAAGATTAAAAGAAACCCTATGTTCATAACATATTTCTGGCTTATTTAAATACCTTTAAATCTCTTTGATTGTATGGAACTTTCTTATCAGCAGAGATGGAGACAAGGGGCTAATCTGATACTTATCCACTTAAGGTTCTCTCCAAAACTCATTAGCCAACTTAAAGATGCCAGTTTTAACACCATAAATTCTACAAAAAGATGCCTTAATTATATCTAGAAGTTTTCTACTCGTTTTAATGTATAGCGCTTCTTTGTAAGAGATGCTTTCTCAATATAATAATGTTCTCTTCAGTGCCCACTTAACTAGGTGAGGACACCCTACGGTGCGGCCTCTACCTGTAGGGCTTCTGGATAATCCTTACACAGATATGTTCCAAATCCGTTAACCACCAGCCAATGGCGGAAATATCGCTATTACATCATAGTCTTTCAGCTCTATATCCCCCTTCAGATCCTTAATGTTCCTGTCATTAACCATGAAGATAATATCATCCCTTATTTTCTCGCGTTCTTTATCGTAAATGTCATCGAAGAAGTCCTCTCCAAGAACCTTTGATGCGCTCTCAATTAAATTTTTTATTGATCCGTCACAATTAACTACTAGCTCCTTAGTGCAATATTTGTTCCTGAAAGTTGCAAAGAGTAATATTTTTACTGATACAGGCGGCAATTATGCATCACCAAAAGATTATAATTGTGAGGATAAAAATAAATGAAAAGATGTTTGAGAAATGCCTATTTAGAGTTCTATTTCGAGTTCTTTAAGCTTCTCAATAGTTGGTACTCCGTTAACCCAGCCCCTAATCTTATAATATTCCTCTTTCATCCTTTCAAGCTTGGCTACATGTCCTTTGGCTGGACCCTCTGGCATCGGTTCCTCAAGTAACCTCTTAGGTAACGTATCGTCCTTGCCATCAAAACCAAGCTTGTTTATTAGAACTCTCTCCAAATTATGTATTCTTTCACCTATCCTTAGAAGATCATTTTCAGAGAGACTCCAGCCTGTAACGGCGGAGAGCAACTCAACATAATCTTTGACACCTAAAGCAAAGGTTACAAATAGGCAGTTAACTGTTGAGTTAACGACGCATGTGAAATCTTGGAAGAATTTAACCCATTTAGCTTTACCTTCTAGAGTTAATGGATCTATTTTCTCTGGAATCCCCAGAATTTCCGTCGATATAGTATATCCAGTTACATGACAACCTCCCCTGTTCGCCGTAGCGTATTCTAGACCGATTCCCTTTATGGCTCTGGGATCATAGGCCGGCATCTCAAGCCCCTTAACGCTCATAGAGAACTCTGGGTGGCCATAAATTTCACACAGCTTCTTTGAGCCTAAAGCCAAATATTTACCAAACCCGGCCCTATACGCTGTTCGCCAGATAGCCTCGACTAGGGCTACAGCATTGCCAAATCTTAGATCCAGCCGCCCTATGCTCGTCATTCATTATGCAGGCCATGCGGACAAGGTTCTCGCCAGCTGGTCCAATACATGCAACGCTAACGTTTTTGCCGCCAACCTCCCCAGATAATATTCTACATGTGTCGAGGACGTTTTTGTCCCAGAGATCCTTTGCGCTCCTCAGCTCAGCAGAGCTATCAACAATCGAGAGGTAAACTGGTTCCTCCGCAGCCCCCTTAATAACTATTATATCATAACCTGAGAACTTCAGGAAGGGACCCCATTCACCACCAGAATTTGCGCTGCTAATAGAGTCCGTTAAGGGGGATCTTAAAGCCATAGCATGATATCTACCGGAGCATGGAAAACCCGGTATACCAGTTCCCGGACCAGTAGCAAAAATCAGAATGTTTTCAGGTCCTAATGGGTCTATATCTGCTGGCAGAATACCCTTTAATTCATATTCTCTTAAATATTTGTAAAGTAGATAAACCGCATAGCCTTTTCCACCAGATATTTTTTAGCAACATCCTCCTGAATCGGCTCAGATCTTAATGTTCCAGTATTCAGATCGACCCTTAGAATTCTTCCCATAAACCCTCCTAACATCTCAGAAACCCCACATTAAATTTTTCTAAGCAATCTTATATAAATGTGAGCATAATCCGCCCTAAATTAGACCTTCTAGATGAAATGTCTTCTTTTAGGCTGATAATAGTTTATTCTTGCTTATTTATTACATCTTTTACAAGAAAAAGCGCTTTTTTAATATGGATCTTAAGTCTTGCATTATAGAGGGCTGCAGCTGGATGATATGATGGAATTATATAGGTTTTTGCTCCCCAAAACTCCACCTCAAATATTTTCCCTTGAATCTCACTTATTGGCTTAGGCTCCAAGCGAGCCTTAGAGAGAATGTACGCTGTTGAGTGTCTGCCAAGAGTTACAATAACGCTAGGTCTTATTAGATCTAATTGCCTATCAAGATAACCTCGGCATGCCTTAATCTCGTCTGAGCGTGGATCCCTATTCCTAGGAGGTCTACACTTAACGACATTAGTTATGTAAACTTTTTCTCTCGAGAGCCCGACCTCTACGAGGATTTCGTTGAGTAATCTTCCCGCGGAACCTACGAAGGGCTTCCCCTCGATGTCCTCCCAGTAGCCCGGAGCCTCACCGATGAGGACTAATGTGGAGTTTATGTCACCATCCCCCACAACAGGATTCCTACGGGTCTCAGAAAGGGAACATTTTCTGCATCTGCTTACTTCCTCAGCTAGCTGCCTAAAAGCATCAAGTCTCGACGAGCCTATACACATTATCTCTCTGCGATCCCCCAAACATAATGAGACTGATAACAATATAGGCTTAAATGGCCTACTATATTTCTACTGGATATTACTTTAAATTAGCCTCAAGAGGACTTTCATGATGACAAACGAGTATGATACTGCGCTAAGTAGGATCAAAATATCTAAAAAGGCGCTCTCACCGAACATAGATGACAACATTATAAGGGCATATATTGGAGAAATGATGAAAATGACTAGTAGTATTGATAGCCAGCCAACCAGAAATGATGGTGCGCCCCTCGCCCACTCCTAAGAAACTTAATTGCCGCATAAAGGTTTACTGAGCAACCTATAAGCGAAGCAGGAATCAAGACTGAGAGAGCTGGGAGGGGGTTAATCCTACATAACATTGATATTGGCAGTATTATTGCTAAAGGTGTGGTCAAGGATATTATTATGAAGCCATAAAGTGTTGCTTTAACGATCAGACGAAGATCTCCCCCAGATGATAATGGCAGCCAAAGGTTCTTCGCCTCTAGAATCCTCCAGTTTCCCGTGAGCATAACTGGTATTATTATCGAGTAGATACTGAAGAATGTGATGAAGAAGGCTGGAGGGGGATCTAGCTCCAGATGCGGATTGAGCACCAATAGCTATGAAGACTATTGAGACTATTATATACATTAGGATTATTGAGGATTATTGAGAATAGGCTTCCTTCACGTACCAGCCTAATAATCTCCTTCTTTACAAGGAAATTTAGCAGAGATTTCGATTCGAGGTCTAGGCGGAGCGGTACACTCATTCTAGAGAAGAACCTAATGTTGCTCTCCACCTTAAATGTCTGCGTCCTTGCCGAAATATCAAAGGGCGATATCAACGGGATCTGAGTTGTAAATGGGAAGTAATTTCTCCTAGATAATAGGGCGAAAAGGAATAGCGAGGTTATAAAGAAGAGGATGAAGCCTAAGAGGTCGGAAAGATGGAAACCTCCCACCAGAATCGTATCAATTATAATTTTCGCAAATAGGGATTGTGGGCAGGGCAGCGCATTATACCTGAGCGGTGTCGGGATAAATATGCCGACTGCAGGGAGAATAAGAATAAAAGTGATGATGAGCAACAAAGCATTAACCCATATCTTTCCGTGGAGTGCCTTCACTAGAGAAAAGAACATTTTTATAAAGATTATGGATAAGGCGAGGAGAAGTGAGACCGAGAAGATTATGGCTGCCTGGAATTGTGAGAGACCGAGAGAGGACAACAAGAGCATAGAAGAGAAGAAGCGGAAAGGCGAAAATGATTAGATAGGTTAGATTTGCAAGAAAGCCTGCGACTGAGAACTCGATTGGGTGCAGAGGAGATGTAAAAACCACGTTCTGCTCATACTCAAAGACTGTAACCCCCTAAGAGACAGCAGGATTGCGACCGCCATTACGACGCTGACAACTGCGGCCAAAACATCCACATATAATCCAGCGGCACCATCCTGCCTCAAGGCGCTGGCAATAGTTGATGAGAGAGCAACCATGCTTGGAAGAAAAACAATAGTTTAGATGAATAATAGGGCTATACTGGCTTTGGAGGCTCTAAAGGTTCCTAGGAAGAGCTTAATCTTGAGCCTATAAACGTTTAGGATTATATTAAATCTCACGGCGCCCGCCCTCTACCAAAAAATCTAGAGAATCTCTTTCTCTCCCTCTCTGCCAATTTCCCATAAGTTTGCTTCCCAGCCTCCTCAGTCAGCTTTAGGAAGACCTCCTCAAGCGTTGCGTTCTCACCAGTCTTTGAGAGCATCTGCAGTTCTTTTAGATCGCCTGAAGCGATGTTCTGCCCCCATATATTATTGCAACCCTATCACATAGTCTCTCAGCCGTATCAAGCATATGCGTAGAAATAAATATTGTAACCCCATTCTTAACCCTCTCACCAAACATATCCTTTAGCATATGCTGTCCAACCGGATCAATTCCAATGAAGGGCTCATCTAAGATTAAAATTTCTGGGTCATGTATAAGGGCTGAGGCTATAGCCACTTTCTGGCGTATACCCCTAGATAATGACAGCAGCAGCGACCTACGTTTCTCCTCAAGCTCAAATATCTCAAGATAATAATTCACCCTCTCTCTAATTTGGACGTTTGGGACATTGCGGATCTTCCCAGAATATATGAGGAACCCCTCAACTGTTAAATAGTCTGGCAGGGAAACGTTTTCCGGAACATATCCGATGAACTTCTTATATTCGTATGGCTCTCTGCTTATATCTATGCCCTTAACTTTAACAATTCCACTATCCATCTTAAGGAGCCCAATTATTATCTTAAGCGTGGTTGTCTTTCCGGCGCCGTTAGGTCCCAGAAGCCCAAAGATCTCCCCGCCTCTAACCTTAAGATTTAAACCTCTAAGAGCCTGAAACCCATTATAGGATTTAAAGACATTTATTAACTCAATTACTGGCGTCACTATTTCTCTTTCCAGCTCTATCTCTTATATCCAAGTTTTCTTAATAGGTTTTTACGCCACTCAACCCCCTTCTCATCCTCGACTCCCTCTGGCTTCCATCCATCTATTACGCCAAGTATGCCCCTTCCCTGCTCAGTCTCGGCAACTATGACCTGCAGTGGATTAGATGTGGCAGCGTGAATAGTGCATACTTCTGGGACAGCCTTTATAGCATTTAAAACATTAATTGGATATGCCCCTCTCATGACTATTAGGAAGGAGTGACCACAACCTAGCTTAAGCATGTTCTCTGCAGCAATCCTCTTGAGCTCATCATCTGTTCCCTCAACCCTAACCAGACGCTCACCACTAGCCTCGCAGAAAGCTAAGCCGAACTTTATCCCAGGGACGGAGTTGACCATAGCCTCATAGATATCCTCAATAGTTTTTATGAAGTGTGATGATCCAAGGATAACATTGCAGTCCCTTGGGAAATCTATGCCCACAACCTTAATCTCCACCATTGAACCACCACAATTAACATTCTAAGTTGGATAATAAATTAATCCTTTAAATTATTTAACTTGAGCACCTTGGGCTCTTTATTCGCCTGTATAAGCCCTTGATGCTTCTCCATTGATCCAAAGCCATCTCTAATATGCCGGTTGGACCGCTATGAATAGAATAGAATATATAGCATAGGTAGGAGCAATCCGTGCAGCGGCTGTACTCCTCTCTGAGCATCTTTATATGAGGGCTCCTCCAGCTACTTGGCAGATCAAATATTATTGTCATGGGCTCTTTACAATGGCATCCAGAAACCCTACCCATATGATCCACAACTAGGAAGTTTTTGAGAGCCTTACACCTCCAAGTCCTCTTGCCTGCCAGAGCCAGATACTTGACAGCCTCAAGCGTTTTCTTGGTTATGAGAATGTATGGGTTCTCCGATTTCATCCTTATTAGCGCACCACATACATCAGCTAACATTTTATAGTCATTTATCTCACATTCATCATTTTTCTTACCTATCGAGAAGACCCCTTTATTCGGCTGATAATCATACGCATAGAGACTATATAATACGGGCACCCCAAGACTTGTGAAATATTTTGTAAAGTCGATGATTTCATTGAGGTTCATTTGAGATATTGTTGGCGCCACAACAACATTGACGCCCTCCTCACTAAGAATCTTTATTGCCTCCATCGCCCTTCTCCATGCACCATCAACACCCTTCAGACAATCGTTTTTCTTTTCATTAAGCGTGTCGAGTGAGATTGCTACAAAATCAGCGTAGCGTAGCTCGCTAACCCTATCTACTGCTAAACTTCCGTTATCATAAATCGTGGTTATAAAATAATTTGAGGCGTACTTCAGAATTTCCCCTATATCATCACGCAGAAGTGGGTTCCCGCCAGAGAATACTATCTCTAAAACCCCTATATTACGCAGTATATCTAAGCCGCGCTTAACTTCTTCAGTTGATAGCTCATTGCCCTTCTGCTCCATCCAGACATTACAGCTTTTACAGCGGTAATTGCACCTCCTAGTGATAAACCACTGGGTGTGGTATGTTCCTGGGGATTTTAGGGCGCGTCTAATGAGACTAAGAATTTTCGAGTAAGTTATCATTGGCTTAACTACACCTCATCTCATCGCACTGGCTCCCAAGATCTTGACACAGTTCTACCAAATATCACTAGCCAAGCATAATTTACAGTCCATGATTTAAGAACTTTAAGGAAACCCATCTTTCTGAATCTCCTCATGGATTCGTAGATCACTAGATCTCTGAGGAAGACCACTCTGTTGATCTTAGAGAGACGGAAAACGAGTTCATGGTCCTCCACGCACGGGAGTTTCTCGTTAAAGCCACCAACCCTCATGAAGGCATCACGCCTCACCGCAAGAAAGACCCCGCGTGAGTGCGGCTTAAAGAATGATAGGATGAAGAGGGCGAGATTATAAAGTTTAAAGAAGACTAGCTCATGTGGACGTGCATCTTTAGGCATAATATTACATGTAACCCCAATAATGTGTCTTCTCTTAAAGGCTGAAATAACCTTTTTTATGAAGTCTGGTGGGGGGTCAGCGTCAGCATCCATAAAAATAATTATGTCCCCAGTTGCCTTACTGGCGCCGTGGTTTCTCGCCCTACCTATACCCCGCTCACCCAATATGTAAACCTTTTCAGTAAAATTCCTTGCAATCTCCACGGTTCTATCCGCGCTACCACCGTCGACAACTATTACCTC
>JAWAXL010000009.1:0-39074 GCA_038820405.1 Bathyarchaeia archaeon | reverse complement strand
TTGGTAGTAATCTTACGTGAGATGAACCTATAGATTATTGAATTAACTAAAATCTTACTAGAGGAAAGAGCTGGAACTCTTATAACTGGAGTGATAGAGAAGGCTCTAGATGCCTTTCATAGAAGGCTCATTGTAGTGTTTGGTGGAAATGTGATTGAGGTTCTACCTTTTTGATTTTAAAGCACGGGACGATTAAAATGCTCAGAAGCCTAGAGGACGATGTTATTGTTTTTAATTGACCACAATTATGATGGAGGAATCTCTAACTCTTTATTTAACATTTTATTCTCCTCAAACTCCCCTTAGACAATATTAAGCATTACACTTATGAGGAAGCGCCAAACTCCTTGAGACAATGAATGATATACTTATTATAATGGATATGAGTAGGAGCTGGACCTTTCAATATTGTGTAACCTGAACCTAAGATCTGAATTAAGATAATACCTTATCACGTAGATGATGCTAAGTCTATTTAACTATCGAAAAAGAAATAAAGTTAACTAATTTAAATAATAATGCTGGATCCATGATGATTGCCCTAATAATATTATTGTGCTGGGCTGTCGGGCTACTTATTTGGCAATTAAATAAATATGTATTTAAGCATCCTACCTCACGTCTTATTCCATCCAGCCTACGCCATACGTGGTTCGCAGGGCTTAGTGTCATTATTGCCATTTTCATCTTTTGTTTACCTAGCTTTTTTTACAGCTTTTTGCCCTTTTGCAATACTAATTTTCGCTGCGCTCTTAGTGGTGTTTAGAAAGAAGGGAATTGAATTGATGATTAATGATTTAAGATTGCATAGAAGAGATAGAAGGGGGTTATTTAAGCATAGTGAGGATTGTTACATGGTTGGAGGAAAAACGGCAACGTTTATAAAGAAAATTCTTGAGGAACGTAAAATTTTAAATCCTTTTGAATAACATTATCTTCTAAATATAACGGGAAGATCATCGTCCAACTTTAGACTCAATTAACTCTTGCGCTCTTAAAACTTTTTCCTTCACAACTTCCTCCGTTAAGTATGCCGCGCCGCATTTGGGGCATCTTAAGCCCTCAACAGATCCACTTATACCTAAATACTCAATAGTTAGATTTACTTCCTGCATTTCTTCTTTGCATTTAAAACAATACCATTTTCGCATATATTACACCTTTATTTTCACTTTATATGCATAGACCGTATGAACCACGTATGTATCTTTTTCTTCACTTGGAGAATATTCGGCGCAGATTGTTATCTCATCTGTCTCCATTTTAGCTAAAAATCTTTCTTCTCCTTGCGCATATAGCTTTTCTCCACTTTTTTCCCCGTAGTATATAACCTTTCTTACTTGCTCATCAGATACTTGCATTTGTTTCATGGCTTCTCTTGCATATTCCGTATAATATATCTTTATCTTTTCATGTCCTGATATACTACTATTAGACATAACCATTTCACTTCTCTTTAGAGAGCTAGTAATAGGTATATAAAAGTCTTATTGGAAAGATGTTTATGTAGTTGCATATGAGATTATATATTCTTTAGAATTTAGTTTAGGACAAGGGTAAACGTTTATAGAGGTTACGACTAAGTGGAAGTATATTGCAAAAGAGATGAGCTTTAGCACATTGCACTTTATAGAGCGAGTATCTTTTCAGAGGAAATGAGGAGGAATAATATTCCCCCTACAATCTTAATTAGCTTCTTTTCATGCTTATGCTTTATGCTAAAGTGTATTCGAGGAATATATGAAGCACTAGTTTTCTAAAGGAGTTTCTTTCTAAAAATAATATAAAGAAAAAGGCTAGATAGTTTGGCATAGGGGTAATCGCTTTGGGAAGTAAATACTCATTTTTTGATGTTATTGTAGTTGGAGGAGGCCCTGCGGGGGCTACTTCAGCGCTAAAATGCTCAGAACTGGGTCTAAAGGTATTACTTGTAGAGAGAAAAGATGAAAATAGATATAAGCCCTGCGGAGGCCTACTCTCTCCGGCATGCCTAAATGTTATCTCATACACACTTAAAGAGACTATTTCTTATGATGCTCTCTCCTCTCCTACAGCCTTAGAACTCTATTGCGTTCCTCCAAACGGAAAAGAAAATGGAGGTGTAGTTAAAAGTTTTAAACTTTTAAACATTAAAAGAAATGTGTTTGATAATTGGCTAGCTCAACTTGCATTAAAATCTGGTGTTAAAATTCTATATGAGGCAGAATTCATTAGGTTTTTAAATAAAGGGTTTACCCTCCAAGTTTTGATCAAGCATAAGGGAAAAACTATGAGGACTACTACAAAGTATTTAGTGGGTGCTGATGGTGTGTATTCCCGTGTTCGAAAACTGCTATATAGTGAGGCTAAGATAAACATGAGACTTATTCTACAGGAGTATTGGAAAGCTGATCTTAATTTCGGAGATTATTTCTATATACTCTTTCAAAGAGATCTGATCCCCTCATATTTCTACATTATACCAAAGAATGGCATATACATACTTGGGGTTGGCGCTCCAAGAGAAAATTATAGCATTAGTGTCCTGAGAAGCTACATTGATAAACTAAAAGAACGGTTATGCAAAGAATTTGCTTTTAAGCCGCACCGTATGATTAAAAGCGAAGTATGGGCAATTCCTCATGGATTCTTCCTTGAAGGAGTTGGAAGCACTATTTTAGTTGGGGATGCCGCGGGTTTCTGTAATCCACTGACGGGTGAAGGTATTAGATTTGCCATTGAAAGCGGTGTTGCCGCAAGCAAAGCTATCCAAGATGCTATGATCTGCAATGTGCCTCTAGCAGCAAAGTATAGAGAAAAAGTTGAACACATTTCGAGATTTGTCTATAAAACTCAGCAGTTACTAAGCAGATTGACATACAAGGATTTGGAGTATCTCATAGAGTTTGAGTTAGCACGCTAAGTTCAACATACATACAATAATTTCACTTAAAGAAAACACGCAATACCTTTGTCGATGAATGCTCTAGCGGGTTTTTCCAGTCTTAAATCTATTTGGGCTCCACACCCATTAACACTTTGTCCCTATATAGGCTTTCACCATAAATGTTAGTTATATTAAAGGCGCAGAAAGGAATTAAACGGTTATTGGGCGTGATAACCTGAACGCAACACTTTTTTAAACGCATAATGTCGATATTCCATACATCCTGAAAATGCATTCCAGAAATTGACAGATAATAGTGCTGTAAGCACTCACTAATTTCATCAAACCTATGCGTATAAAATTTGCAGGTGCATATGTTAGAAGACGGCTTATCGATCGATTTCCAATACTCTTTAATGATTTTCCGTGCATGCTTTGGACCTACCACTTTTTGACCTGTAATTTTTTGTATCTTTTCATTTGAGGGAAAGTATGTGAGAGATAACAATCTATTATTCTCGGTAAATATAGAAATGTTTGTAAAGGAGCAATGTGCCTCACATCCGAGACCTAATCTCACAGGCACAAAGTTTTCAGAGCGGATTTCCCCATTTGTTTGTACTTCAATGGCGTGGATTACATCAGAAGTTGTTACTCTCATGTGATTGTCAGGTTGATGCGGATACCTGCCAAAATAACTAATTGGTTGAAAGTGTATTCCCCTGACAACAGGTATCCACTTTTTTGCAAATTGTATAATCCCACCGACTTGGTGTAAATTAACATCTTTCACAATCATTGGGACAAGAACAACTCCCAATTCTACCTCAGCGCAATTTTTTATAGCTTTAACCTTAAGGTTGATTAAGCTCTTTCCGCGAAGTTTAAGGTATACGTCATCGGTAACGCCATCAAACTGGAGGTAAATTGCGTCAGCACCGCTTTCCTTTAGCTGTTTAAGGTATCTCTTATCTTTGGCTATTCTAATACCATTCGTATCTACCATGATATGATCTATTCCCAACTTTTTTCCTAAAGAAATTATTTCTGGTAGATCGTCACGAATAGTTGGTTCCCCACCACTTATTTGAACTGTAGGCATAGTATCACCGCTTTCAAGCCGAGATATTGCCTTAAACATATTCTCAATGAGTTCTAAACTAACATCAATTGTATTTTTCTCATTAGCTTTTGCGAAACAAACTGGGCAATGAAGGTTACACATGTTTGTGACTTCCATAACAATTATACATGCCTTTCGCAAGTGCTGAGGGCATAATCCACAGTCAAAGGGACAGCCTTTATTAATGTTAGTAGTAAAATCCTTCTTTTTGAAAAGTTCAGGCTCCCAGTCGTTGAGTCTATCCCACTGAACCCATGACTCAGCACCTTTCCACAATATCGTTTTGAAGGCACCATGTACTGGGCAAATCTTCTCCATATACACATTATCATCCTTCTCACCTACTATTTTAGCTGGTAGCCGACTAAAGCAAATTGGGCATAAACTTTCAGTTTCCCTTAAAATTATCATCACTTAAGCACTTCCGCTGAAAGATGCGCTGTCCTTTAACTAATACATAATAGATGTAAATATTAAAATACTATTAATTTTTCGAGTTAGTGGTATTTGGAATAAAAACGAAGATAAATTTGCATCTCTGCTTATGGTCAAGATTGTTAAAAGCTGAAAAATGCAGAAGATGCTAATGTAATAGTGTGGATATTTCTCACTTTTAGTTGCAAAGATGAAAGTGCTTAAAGTCTTAATCTATTCGTTGAGAACAAGGATTATACCACCTTTTGCTTAAACAATTGAAGGACTTAGCGCCGGGGCTCTAAATTTATGGCTTAGTAGCTACTATTAATGCATAACCTAGTATGTCTTCATTAAAAAGTCTTTTCAAAATTAACTGATCAGGACTAATAATAGAGGCTTCCGTCAAATACCCGCTTAATAGCAGTTTAAACCCTAATTCGATCAGTTTTTCTGTATGGTCTTCTATATAAATATTTACGAAACATTTTTGTTCAAGTAACTTACGGAAATTTTGCAGCGTTTCTGCCCCGGCAATACATGGAACGAATGTTATCTTTTTCTTTAGTTCCATAGGCACATCTTTTTTGAATATAATATTTGTCACTACGATGTTTCCTCTGCTTTTTAATACGCGATAAATTTCACCTAGAACCCCGCTTTTGTCCGAAAATAGGCTAAATGCAGATTCACATATTACGGCGTCAAAGCACGAATTAATAAAAGGTAAAAATCTAGCCTCTCCAGTTATAAATTCATATTTTCCAAGAGAAAGTTCTTTTACAATGTTGCTTTTAGCCATTTTTATTAGCACAGATAAAAGATCAAAACCAATAATCTCACATTTAAATTTTTTGATGAGAAACTGAGCCGATGCACCCATACCACATGCGAGGTCGAGTACTCTACTCCCTTCACGTATCCTCGCAACCTCCCCCACTCTCCTTGTTAAATCTAGTCCTCCTGGATGTAAGCTATCGCCTATAACACCTTTTATAATTTTATAGAATTCTGCTAAAAGATCCCTTTTAACCAAGCACTACGCCCTATTTCAACAAGCACCGTGATCTTCATATAAACTTTTACTTCAATAAATATAAATGCTAAAAAGATATGCTGGATGAATTTTAAAATATGGAGAAAACACCCATAATTTTAACGGCTGATGAAGGGTTGATGTCTGATTTTGGGGGGCATTTATATAATGGCTACGCCACCTGCTTTCCCACAAACTTTTTTACTAAGTCGCTTTTTAAAAAGATGTGCCAACCAATAGAGTGTTACCCTGATGGCAGAGTAAAATTCGCTCCTTTATCCCTGCGCATAATCGAGGCAATATTACACCACTATGGCTTTGATAAAAACAAATATGCAATTATACACCCTACTCATCTAGACCGCTTCATCAATCATAAGACAAAAATTGTAGGTATTTCAGCAATGGACCCAAGAGGTTTAGGACCGATCCCAACAACATTTTGTTCCATAATGGGGGGAACACCATATTCAAAGATTTTATTTAACACTTTATTGAAAAGAGTTAAAGCACTTAAGAAAAAATACTCTTTCAATGTAATTGTAGGCGGTCCGGGTGCTTGGCAGCTTGCAGATAATAGGATACTGGATGCATACGGAATAGACTATCTTATAATAGGTGAGGCTGAAAAGATAGTTCCCAATCTATTCAGTGAGCTGATTTATGATGGAATCGCTAATTCTCCTAGAATAATAAGAGGAGAAGCTCCGGAAGTGGAGGAAATTCTGCCAGTTCTACAACCTACTATAAATGGTCTTGTTGAGGTGAGTAGGGGGTGTGGAAGAGGGTGTGCATGGTGTTCCTCTGCTACAAGGGTTATGCGATGCATTCCCATAGAAATAATTAAAAAATCTGTGGAAGCTAATGTCAAGGGTAATATGACTAACATTACATTGCAAAGTGATGATGTTCTTTTGTATGGAGCAAAGACAAGCAAATTCGTTCCAGATCCAGATGAAGCCCTAATGCTTCTAGGTGAGATATATTCGGTTAAGGGTGTTAGAAGTATTTCTCTCCTCCATTTCACCTTTGGGTCTATAGTATCCAGTCCTAACCTTATATCTAAGATAACGGATTTTTTAAAGAAACGTGGATCTACGCGCTTTGAGGTTCAAATTGGGATTGAGTCTGGAAGCCCGCATATTATAGAAAAATATATGCCGGGAAAAGCTTTGCCCTTTACTCCTGAGGAGTGGCCAAAAATAGTGAGAGAGGCTGCTCAGATCTTAAGGGAGAATAAATGGTTTTGCTATGCAACTCTGATGATAGGGTTTCCAGATGAATCGGCTGAGGACATTGCTTATACAGTCAAGATTATCAGAGAGCTTAAAGGCTATCCTATGGCCTTTATACCTCTATTATTTGTTCCTACAATTAATATTATTCGCCGCAAATACCCTTGCAGCAAAGAGTTTCTAAGAAAATTTGCTCCTCTTTTTCATGAAGTATTGAAACATAATGAAGATCTAATGTTTCAGCAGAACTCCAATTCTTCTTTTACAAGCGTCTTAAGCCTATTAAATATAGTGCTGAGACACACATACCACTCTCTTAATCATGACTAAGCGTTATTTTATGCTTTAAATTGCGGTAACTAAAAATATATCTGTATTCCCTCAAAGATATTATGGGGGAAATTTAATGTCCACGCTTGAAAAACAAATAGAAATTTTTGCAGAAACATCACGGAGATATCCTAGTGAACTTAGAAGGCTTAAGAAACAAGGTAAGAAAATTGTTTGCTGGTACGGTAGTTATATTCCAGTAGAGATTATTCACGCATCAGGTGCACTACAATATCCACTGTTCGATGGAGGAAGCCCGGAACCAGTAGAAATAGCATTACAATATTTGCAGTTTACTACAAACCCTCAGGCTAGGTTTCAAGCAGGGTTGTATATGATGGGATTGGATCCTGTAGTCCCAATAGCGGATTTGATAATAATAGATTCGAAGGAAGCTGATTCTGTAAGAGTTGGAAATATTTTCGAATTACATGGTCTGCCAGTTATGTATCTTGGTGTTCCGCAGGATTGGGAGAAAAAGATAGCCTATGACTACTATAAACGACAGTTAAATAAGTTAAAGGAGGTTCTTGAGAAATTAACTGGGGAGAAAATAACAAATGAGATGCTATTGGAATCCATTAGGAAATATAATCGTATAAGGGAATTACTGAGCGAGATAGAATCTTTTAGAAAAGAGCATCCTCCTGTTATCGGAGGAGAAAATTTCATAAAATTAAACCATTATGCTCTTAGATGCGACCCCGACATTACCATTAGCTTTCTGGAAAAAGTTGTTGGAACTTTAAAGGAAGAGAAAAAGCGCGCTTTCTCGGAAGATGTAAAGAGGATCATGGTAATTGGACGCGGTTTTGCTTTTGGTGACTATATTTTATTAAGAATGATTGAGGAGCTAGGTGGAGTTGTAGTAGCGAACCTGTTAGATGAGGGCATAATACATCAGGAGAAAGTGAGAACTGATGGAGATCCTATCGAGAACATTGCTGAGAGATATTACCGAGTAAAAGTACCCGCGTGTCCGCTAACCCCATCATTTCGCAGGCGATGGGAACATATCGCCTGGCTAGTTAAAGAGTACTGTATTGATGGTCTTCTATATTATCAGCTAGCGTTTGATGTGATATATGACCATGAATGGCCAATATTTTCAAAGCGGGCTAGTGAAATAGGCATTCCATTTATAATGGTAGAAGTAGCATATAATTTCTCTAGAGAAGCTACAGAAACATTAAAGTCAAGAGTTGAGAGCTTTATAAAAATTTGTAGGAGTGGAGGAAAATGAACGATATATATAAGGAATTTTTAATAAAATGTGCTGGATTTGGAGATCCGCCATTTGATGAAGAACTAGATGAAATCTTACCAAAATGGAAGCTTGCTGCGAAGAAGCTAGGATTGACTGAGGAAGATATTAAATATGCAATGAACGTATGGATCCCTAGGAATTTTGACATAAAAAGCGAGGGTGTTAGAAAGACTATTGGAGCTTATCTCGCGGAAGTTGTAGATCTTATGATGGCTGATGAATATAAGAGGAAAGGTTGTAAGCTGGTCTATGGCGTGTTACCAGCTCATCCACCATTTTACAGGGCATTAAAATTTACAGATCCGACAATACAAACTTACTTTCCTGATGCGGCGCTAACACAATTTCTAGGCCCATTTCTTCACAAAATATACCCATTCTTAGAGGAAGCTGAAGCTCATGGAATGAGATATGGCTGTCGACACTGTGCTTTAAATAAGGTGAGATATGCAGCACTAAGGAGAGGATTGATCCCAATGCCTGATGTAAGTTGGATCTGGGGTTTTGTGTGTGATCAAGCCCCAAAAAGCGATGAATTCATTAAAGAGATATGGAATGAAAAATATCCGACAATCTTTTCAAGGATCCCGCACGACCAGCCAGCACATAAGACAGAGCATGAAGATGAGGAGAGAGTAAAGTATCTGGCGAGCATAATGAGAGAGGGATATGAAGAGACATGTAAGAGGTTAGGCATAGATATGGATGAAAAGGCTATTAAAGATGCTTTTAATGAGAGAACAAGCTATCTACTTAAATATAGCGAACTGGCAACTTTAGAAGCTTCTGATCCACCACCGGTTGATGGAAATATTTTCAGTGTTTTCTTAGCGAATACTTTCTCCATCGTATTTAATACGGGATATAAGTACTTTAATCCAGCTTTGGATGCAACTCTTAAAGAAGCTAAGGAAAGAGTGAAGAGGGGAGAGGGTATTGTACCTAAAGGTTCACCAAGAGGTATGGCGTGGTTCCTCCCAGCTTTTAACCCGTTTATAGCTAGGATGTTCTGGGAGAATGGAGTAGCTTTAGTATTCGGTGAAGGACTCTTACCATCAAAAGCGGATCTTCAGCCGCCGAAATTTAAAGATCCATTCGAAATGAATGCTGAAGCCCTCCTAAAATGGTCCTTGGTGGTAAATTGGGGTAGAAAAGCTGATTTAGCGATAGAGAAACTAGAAACGTATCGTCTTGATTTCATGATATGGGGTTTCTTAGACTTTGATAGATGGCTTGGAAGTGATCACAGATTATGTGCCCGTTACGTGGAAGAGAAGACAGGCAAACCATGCTTTTACATTGAGGGCGATATATGGGAGGATAGAGATTACAGTGAAGAAGTATTAAGGACGAGAATTGAAACAATATGTGAGATTATAAAGGCACGTGTTTAAATCTCCCCCTTTTTTAAATAAATAAAAATAAGTAAAACATTGCAAATAAATAAAATTAGTAGTTAGGTGGCTGATTAATGGAGATTTACATTGGAATTGATGTCGGTTCAACGACGTCTAAGGCAGTAATAATAAATGAAGAAGAAATCTTAACATATTCAATTATAAGAAATAGTTATGATTTGGCTGAAAGCGGTAAGAGAGCATTTGATATAGCATTAAGGAATATTGAATTGCCTGGGATGAAAATAAGTTATATTGTATCTACCGGATACGGGCGAAGAGCGATTAAATTTCAAAATAAAGCAGAACCCGAAATAATTTGTCACGCCAAAGGTACAATTAAGCTTGTTCCAACATGTAGAACAATTATTGATATTGGAGGACAAGACAGCAAAATTATGGAGATAGATGAAAAAGGATACGTTAAGAAATTCCATATGAATGATAAGTGCGCTGCAGGAACGGGGAGATACTTAGATAAATTGGCAAAGGATGTTTTCCAAGTCGAAGTGGAGGATCTTGGTAGAATATCTTTAAAGAGCGAGGATCCGTTAGTTATATCCGCCCAATGCACGGTATTTGCTGAGTCAGAGATAATCAGCTACTTATCTCAAGGAAAACCAATAGAGGATATCGTTGCAGGTTTACACAATGCTCTCGCCAGAAGAGTAATCGATATGGGTAGATCAGCTTTCATAAAATTTGAAAGGGATATAGTCTTTAGTGGTGGGGTTGCTAAAAATATTGGAATGGTAAAAGCGATGGAGCGTTTATTAGGGGGATCTGTAGTCGTCCCGCGTGAACCTCAGATAACAGCAGCATTAGGCGCAGCATTAATAGCAAAAGAAAAATCCAAAGATAGAGACAAATAGATTTATGGCATAAAACTATTGGTGAACGAATGGAACGATACAAGAGACTTGAAGAGGAATATCATTGGATAAAATTGGGAGAAGTAAAAGGTATCATAAAGACGATCCGTGACTTACCGAGTAAGGAGGAATATGATCTAGTGCTGCTTCCAAACCAAGATTTCAGTAAAAACATAACGTCAACAATTAACCTATCTGGACCGGCAAGACTCACAAAATTATTTGTGAGGATTATTGGCCCAGAAATAATTTTTGCTACAAAAAAATTTTAGAGCAAAGTTTTCATAGCTTATTCATTGATATTTCTATTGGAGGAAAAACCCAAAAAATCTCAATAATAGATGAGGGAAGGTTAAACCGAAAAGAATTAAGTCTGATGGGAGAAATAAAAGAGTGGATTACATATTACTGGATAAAATGGAATACTGTTCAATTTAATCAAGCAGGCACAATCCCGATTTACATATTTATTTATGGAAAAACATATTCACCTAATATTAATAGTGACATAAGTTTTACTTTGCAATTATATGCTAAATTAGAATTAGAAAAATAGCTTTCTACTCTATAACATGTAATATCTTTGATTCTCCGCGCTTCAAAAGTTAAATCTATAACATAGCAAGTGATTGATAATTATCATAGAGATATCCTCCTCATAGATAAGTAAAATTTTGAAAAAAGAAATTGGAAAAATAATTGAGATTACACAGTACGTTTGGACTTGTATCATTCCTGAGGGTAATATTCGTATTGGGTTAACCGATTATGCTGCTAAACATCTGAAGAATATTGTATATGTCATAACTGAGCCTATTGGAAAAGATGTTAGGAAGATGGAGCCGATAGGCGTTGTTGAGACATGGGCATCTATATTCAACATTTACGCACTAGTAAGCGGAAAAATAATTAAAGTCAACTAGAATCTCAAAATCGAACCATACATAATAAACAAGGACCCATGTAGAGAAGGCTGGATACTAGAAATTAAATCAGAAATATCTTAGTGCTCAGGTAATAAGGCGTCCTAAAGATCAAATCCTTAAACCTCCAAATTTTTTCGAGCGCATCTCTCAATTAGTCTCAATTTGTGGAGAAATTATAGAATAAGTAGGAGTTTTCTCTATTAAAACCATTTGAGATTATAAGCACGAGGATGGTGGGCCCGGGGGGATTTGAACCCCCGACCCCCGGGTTAAAAGCCCGATGCTCTATCCTGGCTGAGCTACGGGCCCAACAAATATTTTGGTGATTGAAGCCAGATTTATGGATTTCTGTTACTAGCGCGTTTTTAAGGTTTTCTACTGTTAGATAACATCATTCAGGTTTATCTGGGTGCTCTTTTGGATGTTGATGGTAAACGTAAAGTTTCCTATAGCGGTATATTTTACCCTTAGCTTTCGTTACAGTCTCCTTACTATCCCCTGTAACACTCCACTCTGACCACAAACTGGATATAGAACACTTTGCATCTCTTCCATTCCTTATATTTCCAGCAAATAACTTTAGCAAAAGCCTCTTCTTAATCTTAAGCTGCCACGCCCCTTTACTCCAAAAAAATTTATAAATATTTTATCTTAAAACAATATATGGGTGATTTAAATGCGAGAAAAAGGAATAGCGAGGTTGACTTTGGTTTTGATTATAATCGCGATCGTTATTATCGCAGCGGTAGCTGCTGTAGTTTATGTTTACTTCATTGCGCCTCCCGCGCCAGTGCCTACAATAAAGATTGGTGCACCTGTAGCTCAGACGGGGCCGCTATCGGGATTTGGTATGGGTTATGGATGGGGCTGGAAGGCCGCTGTTGATGATATCAATGCGCAAGGTGGCATTTATGTAGCTGAATATGGGCGTAAGCTGCCAGTGGAATTAATAATCCGCAATACAGAGAGCGACTGGGAAAAAGCTTCGATGGTGGCTACAGATTTAATTCTTAAAGACGGGGTTCATGCCCTTGTAGCTTGGGAACCAACGATCCCAGTCTATCTTGTTGCTGAAAAATATCATATTCCTGCGGTTGGTACGACCCCATTTGAGCCTTTCTGGGCTCACGGACCCTATTCTTATTCGTGGAATTTCGCAGTTAGTATCGCTGCTGAGTTGTATCCTAGGCAGCTGGGTTATACTGTCCGTGAAGCCTTCTTTAAGTATACTGATATGTTCGCAAATCAAACTAATAGAGTAGTAGCTGTACTTGCGTGTGCCGATCCTGATGGCGAGGGTTGGTATCGCACCTTTGGATCTATGCTGATAGAAGCGGGTTATTATCCTCTAATTGAAAATGATCTTGGTCTCTTTCCGCCCGGAACTACAGATTTCTCCTCAATAATAATGGAGTGGAAGGCTGCCGGCGCAGAAATTTTGTGGGGGAATTTGCCAGGTCCATATTTTGGAATAGCTCTAAGGCAAATGAAAGAGTTAGGATTTAAACCAAAAATAATTGCTGTAGGTAGAGCAGCATTATTTTACGAGGATGTTTCTGCCTGGGGTGGTAATTTACCATATGGAGTAGGATCCGAGGTCTGGTGGTCGCCCTACTATCCACCTGAAAGGTTTCCGGGTATAGGTGGCACAACACCTATGAGTTTGTATGAAAGATGGGTTGAGGAGACAGGGATGCCATTGAATAGGGCAATTGGCGTGGCTTATGCGCATATACAAATACTCGCGGATGCTATTGAACGCGCAGGATCACTCGACCCCGAGAAAATAAATGCCGCTTTGGCCGAGACTTATTTAGAGACTATAGCTGGACATGTAGATTTCAGAGATATAAGAGGAGAGTATCATACCTGTCCTCTCCCAACCACGTTTGGTCAATGGGTTCCAGTTGAAGGTTGGCCCTACTGGGAACAAAAGATAGTGTTCTCAGAACTTGATTTCATCCCAGTAGAGCATGATCCAGTATTTCCAAAGCCTTGGGATTAGACAGCCACGTTCCGGGTATTAACTATGATCCTCAGAGTCTCAGGAGTTACAAAGTCTTTTGGAGGTCTTACTGCAGTTAAAGAATTTAGTTTTAGCTTGAAATCGAAGGAGATTGTGGGATTAATAGGTCCAAATGGCGCTGGAAAAACTACATTATACAGAGTTATAATGGGTATTTATAAGCCAGATAGTGGGGTGATAGAATTTGAGGGAAGAAATATCACCGGTTTACCTTCCCATAAAATATATAGACTGGGGATTGCTTTAACGAATCAAATCCCTCGACCTTTTAAAAGCTTAACTCTCTTGCAAAACGTAATGAGCGGGCTCCTTTATAAGAGGGGTGTGGAAAGTAGTGAATTAGAAAGAAGAGCGATGGAAGAAATTGAGTTCGTAGGTTTGAAGGACAAAAAGGATTCGAAAGTAGAAGAATTGAGTTTTTTTGATCTTAAGAGACTAGAGTTAGCAAGATGTCTAGTATCCTCACCAAAGTTATTAATGGTTGATGAACTTGCAGCAGGATCATCAGAATCTGAAGTACTTGAAATCATAAAATTGTTAAAATCAATAAATGAAAGGGGAATTACACTCCTAATTTCTGAGCATATCATGAGATTAATAGCGAAAGTGGTTGATAGAGTAATGTTAATGGATAAAGGGAGAAAAATATTGGATGCAGATGTGGAAACGGTAATGAAAAGTGAGGAAATGAAAAAAGTTTATCTAGGTGGTTAAATGACTGAAGACGTTTTAAAAGTGAATGAGATACATGCATACTATGGAAAGTTAAAGGTCTTAGAAAATATCTCACTAACTATAGGAAAAGATGAAATAGTGGGTATCATTGGTGCTAATGGCGCGGGCAAAAGTTCTTTGCTGAATACTATTATGGGTGTAATTCATCCGCGAAAGGGTAATATATTATTTGAAAATAAAGACATAACTTTTCTAGAACCGAATGTAATTGTTGATCTCGGCATTTCTTTGGTACCTGAGAGAAGAAGGATCTTTCCCGATTTAACTGTTTTTGAAAATCTCAAAATAGGCGCTTACATACCTAGAGCGAGAAAATATTGGAAAGATTCGATGGAAAATGTTTTTGATTTGTTCCCTATCCTTAAAGAAAGAAAAAATCAAATCGCAAAGACATTGAGTGGGGGAGAACAGCAAATGTTAGCAATAGGTCGCGCATTAATGTCAAAACCAAAGCTAATTCTTTTCGATGAAATCTCACTTGGTTTGGCACCTAAAGTTGTTGAAGATTTGTATAAAGCGATAAGAAAAATAAATTCCGAAGGAATACCTATGATTATTGTGGAACAGTATATGGACAAAGTTTTTGGCATTTCTTCTAAAATATTTATTCTTAGAAGAGGCATTATCGAAAAATCAGGAAAACCAGATCAACTCGATATTTCTGAAATAAGAAAAGCATATTTTGGTTTATAGAAAGAAAATAATGCAAATAACACGGTATTTTTGCCATAATTTTATTTTTTTATCCCCAAATAATTTGTTAACTATGTGTTGTATTTGCTAAAACACTATACAACGCTAATAGGGGCAAAAATTCGATCGGTATGCTAAGATTTCAATAAAATGATTTTTAATTTTTCAAATAACTGAGCTAAACCCCTGGGGAAGATGGATATCACGACCACTAAAATCACTCCCTCCACTACTAAAGAAAGCTCTTTTAATCCAGGCAACACAATAGTCAAAATTACCATCACAATAGATCCAAGAATTGGACCGATAATTGTTCTTAATCCTCCAATTACTGTAGCAAGCAGGCAAGTCATCAACCAACTGATCCCAAATCCACCTAAAGGATTTACTACTCCCTGGTACAGATAAAAAAGAGTTCCTGCAAAAGCCATGATCATTGTAGATAAAACTAGCGAAAATACCTTTAACCAAAATGTGTTTAAGCCTAAACGCTCGGCCTCGTCTTCATCATCACGCATCGCCGCAATTGCTAACCCCATTTTCGAGTTAACAATTACTAACGTGAGATAAATTGAAACAAAAGCTGGAATCATACCTAACCAATATATTTGTTCTAGCGTCAGATATACTCTGATCGGGTAACCCGGACCTCCTCCAACCCCAACGAGTTCAGGTACAGGATCCCATGCAGTGAAAAACACTCTTAATAGTTCAACCAATAATAGGGTTCCGATTCCAAAATATATGCCACGCATTCTTAGCAAGGGGAATGACATTAAACAGAAAAATGCTCCAACTCCAGTTATAGCAACTAAGATGCTAACTTGCCATTGCATTCCATACAACAAAGCTAAAGCCATTAGATGAGCTGCTAACCCTATGGCTGCAGCTGGTCCAAGAAAAACTAAGCCGTTGTAACCTGTGATGAAATTCCACGCTTGGGATATTGACATATATATCAAAAGAAGAAAGACATAATATAGCCAATTACTTGGCAAAAATTTTGGAAGAAAAGCTAAAAATGCAAAAAAGACCAGGACTAATGTGAATAACTGACGTAGTTGCATAAAATTCACTTACCAAATATTCCTTTTGGTCTGAATGCGAGGAATAGTATAATTATTAGATAACCAAAAAATAATGACCAACCGATACCAAAGTAATAGCCGCCTAATAATTGAGATTCCGCCAATACTATTCCTCCAATGAAGGTTCCTATTATGCTTCCCACTCCTCCCACCACGATAATTCCAAAAGCGAATAATAGGAAGCCCCACCCTGTTGATGGGGTGAATGGCATAATCGTCCCAAGAGATACCCCCGCGATAGCAGCTACCACTAATGAAATGCCAAGAGCAAGCGATCTGATGAATTCGTTATTAATCCCCATCAATAGACTTGCTTCTCGATCTTGAGTAACGGCTTTAATCGCGAGGCCCAAAAATGTTCTATCAAAAAACAATTTTGAACAAATTGCTATGATTAAAGCTAAGATAAAGCCTATTAAATATGTGAATGGAATATGAAGTCCAATAATATCAAATGAGATCAAAGTGTAAGGAGTTATTAATCCCCTCGTCATTGGTGAGAAAATATATAGATAAAGATTTTCGAGTATTAGCGCAATTCCAAACGTAAAAACTATAATTGTTTCATCGCCCCTCGGAATGAGACGGTTTAAAGCAAATTTTTGCATTCCATACCCAATTAAAAATAATATTGGACAACTAATAGCTAAGGTTATGAATGGATCTATAGCCATTCTCGTTAAAAAAAGATAAGCTAAATAGGTGCTGAGTAAAACAAAATTTCCGTGAGATACATTTATTATGCGTGTTATTCCAAAACTTATTGATAAACCTAATCCGATTAAAGCATATACCCCTCCAAGCAATATTCCCAAAATAATTAAATTTATTATCCCATACATTTTTAACCTTTCACCTTAATACCCCTAGTCATCAAGAATTAGAGTCTCACGAGGATAATTCTATTTTAGTAAGAATAGTATTTAAGTTTTGTCTCATTCATTGGCTTTACAGTTGCGCTAATAGAACTGGCAGAGCGTTTAACAATCCTCACTTCAGAACACATAAGCAATAATTTCATGAGCAAAACTAAGAACGCGCGTAGTCATCCCAATGAGCTACGAAACAAAAAAGAATTCATGGACGAAGAATTAGAGGAAACTATATCGAAATAGAATATCACAATGAATGTGGAAAATGCATTGGATAACGTCGCTACTTTGCCATAAAGAGAATTTAAGCCTTAACATAACTACCTTTTTCCAAAGTGATCATTTTGTTTCTAATTTTCCTGCCTCAACCACCTATAATTTTCTTAATTAATAAAATTAATAAAACAGATTTTAAAGTGTTTACTCTCTCACACATTTTAAACCCAATATCTTGATAGAATTCATTGGCAATACCGATTTTTAGGATTTCTTCCGTCCCGGCACCTATTCTATAGAGTCTAACGTCCCTATAATAACGCTCTAGGTCGGAGTCAACATATCCGTAACCGCCATATATTTGTATAGCTTCATCAATAACTTCCAAAGCGGTTTTTACCGCAAGATTTTTGCCATTGCTATAGCCCTTTCTCAATATAATCCTAGAATCATTGGAAAGAGAAAGGCAGATATTGATGCTTGAACTGCCACTGCAGCGACAGTATATAACTCTGGCACGGCCCAAACGTTGAAGAGCATGGCGAGAATCCCAAGCACAATTATAAATATTCTACCAATCCATATTTCCTTTCTTGGCGTAAAAAGACGTATTTTAGAGATAACATCTCTTGTAATTATAGCTGAAGATGAAAGGAGTAATCCATCAGCTGTAGACATGCATGCCGCTAATATAACACACGCAAATGCTGCTAATCCAATTGATCCAAATAAATGCTGAACAACTAGTGGTAGTGCGTAATCAGATGTTTTCATAGGTCCGCCTAATGTTGGATAAAGGATTGCTGCAGCTAAGCCTCCTGGGATCCAGGTTAAAAGGGGCGTAGGTCATATGAAAAACCCCGGAGAGGGCGAATGCCTTGGGACCATCATTATAGGAGCATTTATTATTGCTAAATTTGGGGCTTAGCAATGTTTGAAGCTGCATTACAGGCTAGGCCAGCCGATAGGTACACCTCTACATCCTTTAACTATTGCTGGAGGGGCTTGGTTTGTTTGGCTAGCTTACGGATTAGCATGGCCAGCAATGATTATGAGGATATTTACTGGCAAGGACCCTACAACTGTTAGAACTGCACAGCAAAAGTCCTTGTACCACGTCCGTATACGCAACTGCCCACATGCCTCCGAGAAATGTATATACTATGTACACTATACACATTATTATAACTGCATAAATAAATGGAATCCCTGTAGTAAGTTCAACCAAAATGCCACCTACTGTAAACTGAGGAATAATATAGAACCAAGTAAGTACTACTTGAATGAGCCCTCCTGCAATCCTTAATCCTCTTTCACTTTCATAACGTTTAGCAAGGAAATCCAGAGGAGTAAACTGACCAAGTCTTCTCAAAGGCGTTGCTAACCAGAATTATTGGCATAACATAGGTCATTATACAAATAGATGCTATGGCAGCGGTAAATTGAAGACCGAGTCTCCAAGTAATTCCTGGTATACCAATAGTGCCAGCACCACTCACATACAATGTCCAAATGGAAAAGGTTAGGGGGAATAATGATAGCCTTCCCGCAGCCTTCCAGAACTCGTCAGGGCTTCTTTCAGCCACGCGCCTGACGAATACCCCTATTCCTAAAGCAACAGCAAAATAAATTGCCATAATTATTTGAGCAATAGTTTCTTCAATCATCTTTTTATTTCCTCCTTTTCTCCATAAGCAAAAGGGCTATTACATAGAAGTGCGTGACAATTGCAAATATTAAAAACCCCAGCTTTGAATTGGCAGCCCCATCCAACGATCTGTCGGGAGAAGATTGCAAATCACTAATATATAAAGCTTTCTAGAGAAAGGTTCTGTAAACTTATCAAGTGGTGGCAAACGAAATTAGGAAGACTTTTTAGTCCATTAAGCATGCTTAATAGCTACTAGAAATATTTAAGTAATCTAGCTAGAAAGAAACAGATATATACGGGTATTATTGAAATAGGAGAGTGAGAAAGATGCGCGGAGAAGGATTTAAGGGGAAGCTGGCTATAGTTGGTGTTGGTGAACATAAGTATGGCTTTTTCCCTGAAAAACTACTTTTGAGATGGCTTTGCATGCTATAAGGGAGGCTATACATAGTTGTGGAATTGATAAGGAGAATATTAGTGCAATACTTGTTGAACCCAGCCTAACAGACACGGAATGGACATCCCATGGGGCTTGGAGTGGAATTGTTGAGCGTCTAAGTTTTGGGTGGGAAGTGCAAGCATAATTTCATAGTTCATTCTGGAGGATCTACTGGCATGTCATTACTAATGGCTGCTGCTGGTTTAATATTATCAGGACGCACTGAGGCAGTACTCACAGTTCATGCGGAAAAACTTGGCACGCCACCTGTTCCCGGAATGAGTGAAAAAGAATTTGCTGATATGGTCAGAAATATTTTTGCAGTCGCAGGAATTTATAGTGATTGGGAGGTGCCTTATGGTTACAATTTTAATGCAATAGGTGCTCTGGTAACTCAAAGGTACATGTATGAGACCGGGACGCCCATAGAGTATATAGCATCTGTAATCGTTTCTTTGAGGAAGTGGGCTGTAAGGAATCCAAATGCGTTGCTTCAACGCGAATTAACTGTTGAGGATGTACTCAAAAGTAAAATGGTGAGTTATCCTCTCACCTCTAGGATGTGCAACATTGTATGCGATGCTGCCCACGCGTTAATTATAACTTCTGCAAAAAAGCTGAGCAGCTGGTAAAAAATCCTGCTTATATACTGGGCGTTGGAGGGGTTATCACGCATTTCTCTCTTATGAATGCTCCTGATCTTACAAGGTTTGGTTGGAAAAAAGCCTTTAAGGAGGCTTTAGAAAACTCTGGTGTTAAATCTAATGATCTCGATACATTGGAGCTTTATGATTCTTACCCAGTATTCCCCCTTATTCAGCTTGAGGAGTTCGGCTTTTGTGAAAAGGGTAAATCTGGAAAATTTGTTTATGACGGAAATACGTGGCCCGGGGGAAACTTCCAATGACCACAGATGGAGGTTCGCTTTGCAGAGGTCATTGTGGTATTGGATGCGGGTCTGCTCATCTAGCGCAGGGGGCAAGGCAGATTCTTGGAATTGCTGGCAACATGCAAGTTCCTAATGTTAAATATTCACTTGTAACCAATATTGGTGGTCAATATATGGATGCGCAAGTGATAGTATTAGGGAGTGAGATACCATGAGCTATAGCTTGCTTCTAAAAACTTATGTAAAAAATTACTCAAAACCATTTTGGGATGCAGCTAAAAGACATGAACTGCTGCTTCCAAAATGTAAAAAAATGTCAGAGGATCTTTTATCCCCCAAATTATCACTGCCCATATTGTCTCTCAACGGAGCTAGAATGGGTTAAAGCCTCCGGCAAAGGGAAAGTATACTCATTTACAGCAGTGTACGAATATCCACCACCGCATTATGAAGGCAAAACACCTTACATCCTTGCACTTATCGAGTTAGAAGAAGGAGTTCGAGTGCTCAGTCACATAGTCAACTGTAAACCTGAGGATATAAAAATTGGCATGGATGTTGAAGTTACATTTGAAAAACTAACGGATGAGATATTTTTACCAAAGTTTAAATTAGTAAAGCAAGTTCAATGATTGTCATGAAACGGTGACTAATCTATCTCCCAATACTTTTTATAAGAATAAGCATAACGATCCCCCTTGGACTAGTCATGAGAAGCGGCAAGAATTGAGAAGACTTATATCTTTTTAAAATATATTGTTCACCTGATGTTTAATGTCATTTAAGGATTTTTTAATTGATCTATCCGCGAAAAGAGCTCCTGGTCCATTACCATCATTTAATGTCTTTGATTTAATAAGGCTCCTTAGACTGCTGGCTGATAAGGGTTTTGTTGGGCGTAGCAAGATTTCTGAGACGCTTAGCTTAGGTGAAGGTGTTACCAGAACAATGTTAGAGCGGCTTGCTGAAGCTGACTTAATAACGATCTCTAGGAGGGGCTGCTCGCTTACCGAGAAGGGTAAAAGCGTCTGGAAGACCGTAGAGGAGGTTATGCCAAAAATCGCTGAGTTAGAGGATTTAGAGCCTAAAATAGCCCCCAAAAATGTGGCTGTATTGGTTCGGGGGAGAGCTGAAAGAGTGAAGAGTGGTATAGAGCAGCGCGATGCAGCTATCTCCAACGGTGCTAAGGGGGCTATAACGGCAGTTTATAAGGATAACAGGCTGATTGTGCCCGGGGTTAACATTGATTTAGAGAAAAGTTATCCGAGGCTTTTTAAGATTATAATGCGTTTGATGGAGCCTAAGGAGGGAGATGTTATAATTATAAGTGGTGCAGATATACTTAAAAATGCCGAGTATGGAGCCCTTGCGGCCGCTTGGTCAATAATATGAGAAATAACATCAATATGTAATTTTTTCTCCACCAGTAAAAATTCTCTCTAGGGCGGCGTTTAGGTCAACGAACCCCTCATTTGTTTTAACTGATACGGGTATTAGTGGGAAGCTTAAGCCTAATCGGTATATTGTCCTACCTATTCTATAGCTTAGTAAACGTCTAGTTCCTTCAAGCTTCTCATTTATGGCATCCTCTAGAGCTTCTCTGTCCTCAGACCATTCTAGAATGTTTTCCTTATCTTCTTGTGATATAAGATCGCATTTAGAGAGAACATGTATTTGCGGGAGCAGGAAGCGCATATAAACTGCGGCTGAAAGAAACATGTTTGAGACAAAGTTTAATGGGTTTGAGGAAAAGACGGAATCAAAGAGATAGACTATTGCTTTTTGAGTTTTACTTATTTCACTAGCTATGTATGGTCCACTCGCCCTAAAAGCAAAAATCTCCATCTGCCCCGGAGTGTCTACAAGGAGTATATCTGGCTTAATATCCTCTATTTCAGCTCTCAAATCATAGATTTCGCTAGCTATTAGGTCCGTGGCCATTATAAGAGCCCCATTTGGTCCGAGACTATACTCCTCCATGATTTCCTCAACAGTTATGTGGTCCCGCACATCTATGTCTGGTGTATATGGTAATTTCATTGCACCAGGATCCAGATTCATCGTTGCGACATTTTGCTCGTTTATCTTAAGCCATTCACTAAACGATGCTGTTAATAGAGACTTACCGGAACCAGCCATCCCAACTATAAACACTATAAAAACCATATCTCAACTTTCCTCAAGCCCTTAAAGATCTTTCATCTTGCGTTGGCTCTACTTTTCCACCCTTCTCAGATATAAGAGATGAAATCTGCATAATTGCCCTCTCAATTCTCTGCCTAGCAACTCTTTCATCACTACATGTAGCTGATATATGTAATTCTATTTTGCGCGTCTTCTCCGAGATTTTTGGGTGAGATTTAATATGAATAGATGTGTTGTCCCGCATAACCTGTTCAATTAATGGCGCCAAATCCGATTCTAGGATTCCATATACGTTTAAGCTTGCCTCATAAAAGAATTCGTTACCAACATGTTTGCGTAGAAGTGGTAAAACTGATTCTTCAAAGATCGCCATCATTTCTTCTGGGACTCCTGGAAGTATAATCAATGTTACGCTCTCATGCTGAAGCAGGACTCCTGGTGCTGTACCCACAGGATTCGGGAGCGGTTTCGCCCCTATCGGTAATCTCGCCATCTTAACCCTATACTCCGTGAGTTCAAACCTTTCCGTCATCCCCTCAGCAACATACTGCTCATACTTCCTCTTAATCATCTCTAAAGCCTCCCTGTTCTCCCCCAGGCCTCTATTTGTAGCTAAAGCGACGCCCTCAAGCGTCTTGTCATCGAATGTCGGCCCAAGCCCGCCAGTCGTTATAATGAATGCTGGTCTACGCCAAATAGACTCCCTAATGGTTGAGGATATTTCATCCAAGTCATCCCCAACAACGGTTATTCTGCGTACGGATAGACCTAAACTTGTCAACCTTCTAGCGAGCCAATGGGCATTAGTATTCAAAATTTTGCCAATGAGTATTTCATTTCCAACAGATATTATCTCTACAACATTATTAATATTCTCAGACAAGCCCCTCCCTCAGATAATCTTAAGGAAAGAGATTATCTTAAAAATGTTGATTCCGCTGTAAAAATAGCACTATTAGAGGAAAATAGAAATAGCGCTATAAGCATAAGCGTAATTGGGAGGTTTGAGGCCGGGGTGGCCGAGTGGATAAGGCGCTGGACTCGAGATCCAGTGTCCCCTTACGGGACGCGTGGGTTCAAATCCCACCCCCGGCGCCATACAAAATTCTTGCCCTGTTTTTGGAAAGCAGTTAATTTCAGGCTTCTCTGTTGGTATATAAAGGTTTGGGTCTGTTTGCAGGGGAACATTTCGCCATAGGGGCTGTCCTGGGACCGTCCCCGATAGGAGTGAGATAAAATTGCAGCTGTTGGATGTGGTGTTTTAAGGGTTCCATTTAACATATTCATAAATGCGAATAAAAGTCCGTTTGCGAAGAATGTTATTTTAATATCATAGTCATATACTTTATTAAGTTAAATAAATATAAAAAATAGGTTAAAGAATTCCGTTCTGGCGCCTCTTTCAGAAGGTTCATATTTGATTAGGGTGAAGTAGGTTGGAGGTTAATATTAGGCCTACGATGGAAGTAATAGTTTTGGGCATTGATAAGCGTGAGCCGGACAATATTGGTTTTTGTGCTGTAACATTTGGTGCGAGTAGGCTGTTCTGGATTGATGGTTACCTCCTATGCCTAGAGGTTTATGAGAAGTCTATTGAATATGAGATTGAGAGGGGAAAATTTTACATAAGCCATCTCTGTTACGCGAGTTTCCCAAAGTATAGCAGAATCCTTGAGGTTGAGAAAGGAGCACAAATACCAATAGTGAACGTCTCAGACATGCATCTCTATAAAGAGATAATTAAGGCTATATTGAGTTACGAATCTAAGGGGTATTAGCACCAAAAGGTATTTATTTGTTAAGCCTTCATCTCTTTTAACTATTAGGGGAGAGAGTATTTTAGGATGCCTGCCGAGATCTTTAACGTTGAAAAGTTTATAGAGTTATCAGAGAATGCAAAATACTGTATCGTGAAGAGGCTAAGAAAGAAAAATATTGCTAAGCTAAAGCTTAGAACTAAAAAGATACTTTACACATTAAAGGTTGATCTGGCTAAAGTTGAAGAGGTATTAAAGCAGGTTAAATGCGAGGTAAGGGAAGCCCCATCTTAGATAAGCGTGGCAGGTTTCAGTCCAGCTAGACGTTTAAAATAGAGCTTTATTCAAACTTTTTGTTAAATTCTATTCTAAGGGCGATAGCCTCTCCCTCTCTATATCCTTGAAAACCGGTTTACTCTAAGTTTGAGAGGGAGTTAATGTTAGAGATTTTTGAGTTTGTTGTCGGCTTAAGTTAGTAGGCCCGTAATCTTTAGAATGAGCTCAAATCGCTCCCTAGTATGATCAGCTTTATATAATTTTAGAGCTTGCATAAGGCTGCTTTTGTCTATATTCCAAATTTTTTTGGAGATTTTTTCTGCAGTTCTACCATTGATGAAGAGGTATTGGCTCATAGAGGTTATGTTTGCAGTTCTTCTTTTATTGCTTGCGGTTTCAAAATCTAGTATATGTGGCTTATCATGGATGTCAATAATTATATGTTTGTCCGCCCAGCTTAGTTCCCCATGATCTAAGCCTATTGTATCAAGTCTCCAGCATTGTTCAAGAATATCCCTTAAAACCCCGCTAAGTCTCTCATACGCATTACATTTGTCGTCAGTTAGTTCCTCAACCCACTTTGGAAGAAATTCTCCCTCAATATACTTCATTAGGAGGAGGTTCTCACTATACCCTAAAAACTTAGGTCCAACATTAACGCTATTTGCAATCTGAAGCATCTCTGCTTCATGGAGTAGTCTCCCAGTCTCGACATCAGTTCTAAGAATTTTCAGCGCAATCCCACGATTATCCTCGGAGATAGCCCTGACGACTACGCCCACGTAACCCTTACCTAAAACTGGAATCCCATTAATCAGCTTATTCCCGGAGAAAACTATGGCTTTGATGCCAGCCTCCTTAATCTCCTTTACTCTCCTCTTAAGGGCCTCTGTGTCATATTTTGGGTAACATATTATCTGCCCATACTTAGTATTAAGGAGGTTCTCAGTTGGAACGATGATCTCCATCAGGGCACCGCTGATTATCAGTTTAGAGGAGCCACCTTGGCCTGCCAATAAAATACTCTGTTAAGAATTGGGCGAAATTACTGTTAGTTGAATAGAAGTTCAGTATCTCCTCGTTAACAAATATTTCATGTGTTTCTGAGAGGGCTTCGGCAACTAGGCTTGCAACTCCAATTTTCCTTCCACCGTCTGGTGAGAGTTTATCCTTGAGGAGCTCAACTATGTCCGTGTAGCGCCTACGTTTCTCAATAATTAGCCTATCCTTCTCTATCCTTGGACCAGAGAAGATGTTCTTTAAGTGCATGTATTTTTTTAAGAATTCCTCGGATTCATCAATCTTGTCTATAGGTGGTCCCACGTGTCTCTTAATGGGCGGGAGGAATCGTGAGGAGACTTCAAAAATAAATACATTTGAGCTTTTCTCGTCACTCCAAACCTCGCTCCTTAGGATATCGAAGTCAAATTGCTTAATTAAGTTTAGTAGGGCCCTCTGGGATCTAAATAGCTGACCCCAAAGTATATCTGGAACCGTCCTTATCGCTCCTATCTTGATGAAAATAATTGTCGAACCCCTATTCTTCATTACTCTAATGAGTTCATCAGTAGGATAAGGCTCTATGCTTCTTGGGTTAAAGAACTTTATATCAGGGTTTTTAAGGAATAGTCTTGAGGCTAAGATGAGTTCGCTTAGCCTATTTATTCTGACTGCCGAGGCGACATTCCTGCCTTTATCCACAGGATCGACAACTATAAGTGGCTCATTCTGGAATATTCTCCTAGCCTCCTCAGGGGTTTTGTAGTGTCCCTCGATATCTATGAGTTCTCCCTTACGCCATCTTGAGGCTGTCTCTAGGACTTTTATAAAGGAACCATAGTAGAGGACTAGGAGCTCGCAGAGGTATCCGCTGAAGCCCCCGGCTTTGATTTCAGCGCCATATACTCCTATACCGTGCATAAAAGCCTTTAATAAGCGTATTTCGCCCTTTAACTCTTCATTTAATTTGCTCTTAACGTACTGTGTATGGAATGGCGTTCTATCTACAGAGGATTTAGCCTCACTTGGGTCTTTAACCATGAAGCATGGGACAAAGTTCACTATGAAACCATTCATATAGGCTTCAAGGTATGGATGTTCAGCATACGCTTCTAGATAGTTCCCTTCAGAAACCTTCTTAGCCGCTTCTAGAACTCTTTGGAAAGAATCCCTCCCATACTTCATTGGAAGTAACACGAATATATCTATGTCCTTCTCACTGGCCAGCCACGTATCCTTGGCAATGGAACCCTCAACCTGAACTTCAGCCCTGATATTCTCCTTTAGAAGCTCCCTCTTTAATGCTTCGACAAGTAGGTTAGAGAAGTTTAGTGTCTCAGCTCTCTCTTTATCGCTCGGCGTAACCTGCCTAAGAACCTCCTCACAAATACTTTTGATCTTTACTTTAGTATCCTGACTTGCGTTTAAGTCCTTGAGCATATTCTACTCCTCGCTAATAGGATCGTTTCAGCGGCACACTTCCCTCAATATTGAATATATTGGTCCTCGTGGTGTCAATACGCTCTTCTTAAGCCTTAGGCATCTAGCCTTAATAACACCGAACTTATAATCCTCATACTTTCTAATTATCTCGGCGAGTCCTCCCCTTCCTCTGCCACTCTTAACCCTTGCTATTGTTATATGGGGGCTGAATCCCTTATCATCTGGCCTTAAACCTATCCTTTGAAGGTTTGGCTCTAGCTGATAATAGATATTTCTTAGTTCATTTGTCCCCTCCCCGATGCCAGCCCATATGACGTTTATGTGTCTCATGCTTGGAAAGGCCCCTAAACCCTTGATCTCTATATTAAACGGTGAAAAAACAACCTTATTCATTTCATTATAAACCTTCTCAATCATTGTAGAGGGTATCTCTCCCAGAAATCTTACCGTTACATGAATGTTTTCGGGTTCAACCAACTTTATATCGGCGCCACATTCAAATAGCGTGGACTGAATTTTGCTCAGTTCCTTGATGACGCTCTCATCCTCAATATCAAAAGCAATAAAACTACGAATTAGCTCCAATCTAGTCGGGCCTCCGACCCGCTAAACACGCTATTAAATGTTACCAGAAAAATAAATTCTTTAAATTCACTATTATTCTTTTGTGATCACGTGGCAATATATGAGAAATAATCCACCTAAAGAGCGTGCTTGGTTTGTCTCCTAAAAAGCCACAAATAGTTATTGGCATAGCTGGTATGCCCGGCGCTGGAAAGGATGTTATTAAGGAGATCATTCATAAATATGGTTTCCCAGTTATCGTCATGGGAGATGAGGTTAGGGCTGAGGCAGCCCTTAGAAACCTCGAGCCGACGCCGAAGAACCTTGGAAGGTTGATGCTGCAGTTAAGGGCTGAGGAAGGTATGGATGCGGTGGCCAGGAGATGTATGAGGAAAATTGAAAATCTAGATGCAGACGTCATTGTAATTAACGGTTTACGCAGCCCACAGGAGGTCGAGTTTTTTAGGAGGGAGTTCCCTTACTTCAAAGTTGTAGCTGTGCATTCATCGCCTAAAACTAGGTTTGAGCGGCTGCTTAAGAGGGGTAGGTGCGACGACCCAAAGGATTGGGAGACCTTTAGTGCACGTGATAAGAGGGAGCTGAACGTTGGGATAGGCGAGGTTATAGCAATGGCCGATTACATTATTGTTAATGAGGGAACAATTGAGGAGCTAGAGGGGGAGGTCAAGAAGGTTATAGAGAGGCTGGTTGGGGATGGGTACTCAAATAAAGGATGTTAACATTTTAGTTGAGGCTGATGTTAACCCAACAGAAGATGTTAACAAGGTTAGGGTTGCTCTCCAGAAGGTTCTAGGAAACGTAAGCTTAGAATTGGTTGTAGAGGGAGATTACAGGAAGCTTATTGGGAGGGCTAGTGGAATCGAAGCCTTAGCACACTTCTATGAACTGCTTAGGAGGGAGCGGATGCTTGATGCCGCTAGAACAGTCCTCTTGAAGGGGGTTCAAGGGAATAAAATAGTCTTTTATCTAAATAAGCAGGTGGCATATGTCGGCCATATATCCTTCTCACAGCCCCAGGGCGAGTCACCTTTGGGCCCAATACGTGTCGAGATACAATGCGATAATCCACAAAGTTTAATAAATTGGCTAGCGCCAAAGACGGTGAGGTGAATATTGCGCCAAGGAGGTTAGTATATGCATATAGGATTATCTATGCTTTTCTGCCTCAACAAGCCATTAAGATCTGCCCTCAGATGCATAAGTCATATCAATATAGAGCATCTGGAGATTGTTGATGAAGGATTACATGAGCTTAATAGTAAGAGAATTGAGGTTATTAGGAAGTTTATTGAGGAGAGGGGCTTAAGCGTATCAATCCATGCGCCATTCGCGGATATAAATATAGCATCTACATCACCATTTATTAGGAATGCAATAATGAGGAGACTTGAAAGGTCAATGAGGCTATCAGCTAGACTGAACCCAGAATACTGGGTTTTTCATCCAGGTATAAGAAGCGCTATCAGCGATATTATTCCCGGACTAGACTGGAGAATAAACTTAGATTCCGTACGTTCCCTCCTTAAGGAGGCTAGAAAATATGGAATAAGGATAGCCATTGAGAACACACCTAAGACATTTCCCTTCGTGATTAAATATGTTGAGGATTTAGAGAGATTTTATGAAGAGATGGGGAATGAGGGTCTTGAGCTCGGGATAACGCTTGATGTTGGACACGCAAATATATGTGGACAGCTAAATGAAATCATGAGACTTTTTCACGAAAAGATAGTTCATGTTCATCTACACGATAATAATGGGGATAAGGACTCACATTTAGGCATAGGCTTTGGGAAAATAGACTGGCCAAATCTCATAGAGTCTCTTATAGGCATTAGCTATAATGGGGCGCTTGTTGTAGAGTCTATAAGTAATGTTGAGGAAAGCGTAAATGCACTTATAAAACTGATTAACAGGTAATTAAGATTACAGAGGAAACCTCGGCGGCGGAACCTCTATCCTCTCTAGATCTTTAGGAATAATAATGTTTGGGAATATCTTTTTAGCCTCACCGAGTAAGCTCTCAGCCTCAATATATCTTGCACTTATATGTGTTAACACAAGGAGCTTCACGTTTGCTTTGAGGGCTATTTTTGCAGCTCCACTTGGCGTTGAGTGTCCCTCCTCCTTAGCCCTATCAGTTAATTCGTCGCCTAATGTTGCCTCATGAATTAAGACATCAGCCTCGCTCGCAAGCTCAGCAATCTTCTCAGAGGGCCTAGTGTCACCACTATAGACAACTTTCCTCCCAGGTCTAGGTGGGCCGAGGACATCAAACGGCCTAATTATCCTTCCATTTTGAAGAACTACATCCGCGCCCCTCTGCAATCTAGACCATAATGGGCCCTTTGGAACGCCAAGCGCAATTGCCCTTTCAGGGTAGAACTTTCCGGGCTTAGGCTTTTCTATAAATGCGTATGCTAATGATGGTATTGAATGATCTGCCCGCACCACTCGCACCTCATAGCTACCGCCATCATATACCATTCCCTCCTCATTGACCTCATTGACCTCTATTGGGAAGGAAAGCCAGAAGCTCACGGTTGAGGTCGCAGCTTCTATAAACGCCCTGATCCCCAGCGGCCCATAAATTTTAAGTGGCTTATCTCTTCCAAGAAGCGACATTGTCTGCATCATTCCTGGGAGGCCTAGGACATGATCTCCATGCATATGTGTTATGAAGACAGTCATCTTTCTATTGAAGCCGACGCCAGTCCTCATCATCTGCCTCTGCGTCCCCTCACCGCAATCGAACATTAGAATCTCCCCCCCTCGCTGTATAACTATGGAAGGGAGGGATCTGTCATTCGTCGGCAAGCTTCCAGCTGTTCCGAGAAAAATTATTCTTAGACTCAAATTTCACCCCCTCAAGCTTTCTTGAACACCGCTATTTCGCGGGTAAGTCTTCTATGAACATATATATAGTGTGACTCTATGTGCCTAAAAGCATGTCTTTCTCCAATCTTCGAAATCCCCAGCGTCTTTGGAGCGGCCGCACATATTATACCTCCATCCTTAATGACATCGGCAGCTGATGAGAAGAAACGCTCTATAAGATCCCTTACTGGTAAGCCAAGCGTAGTTGCGGAGGTTCCATATGGTGGGTCCGTTACTATACAGTCAACGCTCCCGGCGGTTAGTGGTAGGAAGCGTGCATCTGCCACAGCCATGTGTTCCGGATCTATGCCAAATGAATGGAGATTTTTTATACTTCCCTTAACCATATATTTCTTAGCATCGAAGCCTATAATCCTACACCCGATTAGCCCAGCCTCTATTAGAATGCTTCCAGTCCCGCAGAATGGGTCTAAGAGTAAGTCACCCCTCTTGGCCTGAGATAGATTAACCATGCATCTAGCCATTTTCGTCGTTAATGCGTCTGGATGGAAGAAGACTCTCTTATGGGGATTACGCTCTCTCAGCTCTTTTTGAGTCAATTCTGTGAGCTTTAAGCCGAAGATGAATAAATTGTCTGTTAGGATGCCGAGGAAGGTTTTATCTGGATTCCTTAAATTAACTTTCACGCTAATTCCTTTCATGCTCTCATATATTACTTCTCCTATCTTTCGCTCTAGAGCAATACAGCTTATATGTGGGGATGAGCCTCTAATCCTTAGCACCCTGACAACAAAGCTCTCCCCATTCCTCAGAAACTGTGTGAAATATACTCCTCTAACATTAGGCATGATTTCATCTAATTCGGCTTTGCAAGGAAATATCTCTAGGCAGCAGTATCTCGTGAGTGCGGATCTAAACTTAATGGATTCGGCGCATCTAAGATCAGCTTCAACTCTAAGAACCTGTGTTTGTTCACCAAGAATCTTATATGGGAAACCCTCAGCATTGAGAATTGACTTAATCTCTGAATATGGGAGGGTATGGTTTTCTCCAGAGACCACGAGAAAAAGCCTAGGCACGCAACTACCTCTCATTTAAAAGAAAGGAAACTGTAATTAAAATATATTGCTAACAGAGAGAGTAATCGTTTTTCCCTAAATATTCCTGTAAGAGCTCTTTAGCTCTCTCCAACTTAATTCTGCGCTCCTTAACCATCCGCTCAGCTACAATATCTATTAGGTCGCCAGTTGCCCCAGCCATTATCGCTATATTCCTCGCGTGTAACTCCATGTGACCCCTCTGTATTCCTTCCGAGACAAGTGCCCTAAGCGCTGCCAAGTTCTGGGCTAATCCAACAGCGACCATAACCTCAGCCAGCTCCCTTGAAGACTTAACCCCAAGAATCTTTAAGGCTATTCTAGCTATTGGATGACTTCTCGTTGCACCGCCTATTATGCCAACTGGCATGGGCATCTCAATTGATCCAACTAAATCTCCATCCTCATTTTTCTCCCAAACTGAGAGAGGCGCATACTTTCCCATCCTAGCGGCATAAGCGTGGGCGGCAGCCTCAATAGCCCTATGATCATTATATGTCGCCAATGCAATGGCAATCACACCATTTAATATGCCCTTGTTATGTGTGACGGCCCTATATGGATCGGCCGCTGCAAAGGCATAGGCATCAATAATACCGTCAACAACTTCCTCCCCACCAACGGCATTTTTATCGACTATAGTCCAGGCCCTAGCAAGCCTTTCCGATGCAAAGTTTGATATTATTCTTAAGTAGACTTTTCCGCAAGTAATCCGCTCTATGAGGGGTGCGACGGCCTCGCACATACTATCAACAATGTTTGCTCCCATGGCATCTCTGCAATCTACTAGGAGCTCACTTATAACCATGGGCCCCCTGATTGTCTCGATAACTTTAACCCTTAAATCCTTAGCTCCGCCCCCAGCTGCAATGAGTGATGGGTGATCCTCATTAGCTCTCTTAAGGATTTCTTCTTTAGCATCTAAAATTACCATTTTAGCTTTATATGGATCCCTAACTTTAACAGCTTGTATCTGCCCTATCATTATTGGCTCAGTACTGCTGGTGAATATTCCACCCTTACTCCTCATCATTTTAGCTCCATAGCTAGCAGCTGCCACTACGGACGGCTCCTCGATAACCATTGGTATCAGGTAATCCCTGCCATTAATTAGGAAATTTACGGCTACACCCATAGGCATTGGGAAAACTCCTATAACATTCTCTATCATCCTCTCAGCTAACTCTATGCTAAGCGAGCTGGAAGTCTTAAGCATATTAACCTCCTCATCAATTAAGCCAGAGAACTCTTTAACAAACTTAAGTCTCTCCTCAATATTCATCCTATAGAAGCCGGAGACAGCGGATGTTTTTGTTGAGCCTAGTTCCGCCACTAAAAATCTCCCCTTAATCGCTTTTATCCTCTAATAGAGCCATATGTCTATAACAAGAAAATCTCCTTAAAAAAAATTATCTTTTATCTTGTAAAATAGTACTCGTTTCTTCATGTACTTTTACACTAACTATCATAATTAACCGCTTAGACGTGCGAAAAAGTATGTTAAATGCGTATATGCATTAATGTTCTAAGCGTATTAACAAGTTTAAAACTATTGTTTTTCAGCCATTTATTTGAGACTGGGTGGTGAAGCGTGTGTCATCGAAGTTCGCTAAAAGATGGGAGGAGGGAGACCTCAAAGGAATTAAAGGTATATTAAACCCCTCAGAACCTCTTAGAACTAAGGTTGAATTATCTATTAAGCGAATTGAAACGCAGATACAATATATTGAAGATACATTAAATCGATTAAGTGAAAGAGATAAGTATTTATTCTCTAAGATTGTAGAGGCATATTCTAGACATCAGATACAGAGGGCACGAGTTTTAGCTAATGAGCTCGCTGAGCTAAGAAAAATGGTAAACTTTATGATGAATGCTGAATTAGCGCTTGAGAGGGTTGTGCTAAGGCTCAGGACAGTAAGCCAGTTTGGCAATGTTGTGTCAATATTGGCTCCAGCAGTGCAAGTGCTATATAGCGTCCGCGCGGGATTAAGTGGCTTCCTGCCTAACGCCGAGAAGGAACTTGGCCAGATAGGCGCTTCCCTTAGTGAATTAATTGTAGAGGCAGGTCAGGTTAGTGGTATAGCACCAAACTTTGAGGTTGCAAGTGACGATGCACAAAAGATATTAAGCGAAGCAGCCCTAGTGGCGGAGCAAAAGATGAAGGAGAAGTTCCCAGAGCTCCCACTTGCCAAATCTACGGAGAGTTCAGAGGAGAGTGAATACCCTAAATAAAGGTATTTTAGGAGGTATATGATTTAATGGATGACATTTATCCGTTATTGATTGGAAAACCATTAAAGGATGAGAATGGTAAGGAAATAGGAAGAATAATATCTTCCATAGTAGATGCTCCTGGGAATGTTAGGGAGTACTGGTTGAAAGTAGAAATGAGACGCTGATTAGATATCCTGTTAGGAGATTAAGGTGCATGCAAGAAGATGTTTCTTTGGTTTTTGATATAGAGGGGCGGGCTGAGGAAATTTGTATGAAGATGCCATTACTGTTTAAGAAGCGAGAGATACTTGAGACGCTATTCAAGAATAAAGAGATACCCGCCGAAATTTATGAAAGTCTAAGTGCTAATATAAATAAGTCAATTAGTGAGATAGAGTCTGAGGCTCAAAATCTCTTGAAAGAGGTAGATTGCGAGATTCAGAGGCAGGAGGACTTGACTAAAATACTTTATCTTGCCAGAATATTTCTTGAGATAGAGCATGGTGTAGGTAACGTTAAGGATGACGCATTTCGCCAATCACTATTATCAATTCTCAGGGAGATGAAATATGCATCACAAAGGAAAATGAGTCTATTAAGGATTAAAGAGAAGCTCTCAAGCCTAATCCTTCAACAGAGTTCCGAATCCAGTATTAGTTTTGAGCAGAAGCCAACTATAAGCGTACGCATAACGGATAAATGAGAAACCTAAGGATAAGATTCCTTTTATTAGTGGCGGTGTCTCGCTATGACTTCACCGATTAAAAGGTTTTTTGGAAAGTCAAAGAAGTCTCTAAATGAAATGCTTATAGGGTCCATTTGTGAGCTTGGGAAATATTATTCTAGGCTTGAGCTGGCATCTTCTAAGCTTACTAAGAGGGAGCGCGACCTATTTAATGAGTGCGTCTCATCCTTAAGCAAGGGGATGAGGGGTAAGGCGGCTATTTACGCTAATGAGATCGCCGAATTGAGGAAGCTCATGTCTATTATACAGAGTATTCAGCTTTCAATTGAGAGGGCGATACTGAGACTTGAAACATTTAGGGCTATAACGCCAACACTCCAAGATATTAGGGGTGTCTTCAGCGAAGTTAGAGGAGCCCTCAATTCGCTCGCTAAAGTTATGCCATCCCTAACACCAGAGATAAGCAACTTTATGAACTCAATAAATGATCTGCTGGCAGCGACGGAGATAAATCTGGTGAAGAGTGAACCTGTAGTTGTGAGTGACGAGGTCACTGAGGCGATACTTAAAGAGGCATTAGATAGCCTTAAAAGGGAGGTTGAGAGGAAGATTCCTGAGCCGCCAGAGATTACACCTATACCAGAACCACCTAGGGCTGTTGCTATTAAACCCCGAATAGCCCTAACTGTTGATGGGACAGAAGCCTATGTAGGCGAGGATGGATCAATTATTAGCGTTAAAACTAGTAATCAGAGTAGGCTGATGGAAGAGCTAGTTTTAGATTATATCGAGCGTAATAATGGCGAACTAAATATATTGAAGTGCGCTGAGGAGCTGAAGATACCGCCAAGTAAAATCATGGAGATTGTCGAGTCATTAAATATGAGAGGTATAGTAAGGGTTGAATAAATGTAGGGAGGATTATGAGCGCCGCGCAGGAGCTCGAATATCTTGCGCTTAGATATGCGGAAAAGGCTGTAACATTAGATAGGCAGGGTAAGAGTGATATGGCAATAGAAGCATATGAGAAGGCGGTCGATACCCTGCTTAAGATTGTTAAACTGAACCCGAACTACGAATTGAATAAAATATACTTACAGAGGGCAGAGGCATATAAGAGGAGGATTGCAGCGCTCAAATCCTCCCTAAATATAAGCCCAGCGACAGCAGATACCATTGAGGAAGGCATGCATCTTGAGGACCTAATGCTGAAAAAAACACCTAAAGTTACGTGGGATGAAATCGTTGGGCTTGAAGATGCAAAAAGAGCTATAAGGGAGACAATCATCTATCCATCCCTCAGACCAGAGCTATTCCCGCTGGGCTGGCCTAGGGGAATACTTCTATTCGGCCCCCCTGGATGCGGTAAGACTTTGTTGGCGGCAGCTGTTGCGAATGAAATTAAGGCTAAATTTATGCAGGTTGACGCGGCATCTATTATGTCTAAGTGGCTTGGAGAAGCTGAGAAGAATGTTGCTAGGCTATTTGATCTTGCCAGAAGGGAGGCTAAAAGCGTACCAGTAATAATTTTTATAGATGAGATCGACTCGCTGGTTGGCATTAGACGGCTTGAAGTTGGTGGTGAGGTGAGGGTTAGGAACCAGTTTCTTAAAGAGATGGATGGAATTTTAGATAAGAAAAATCCATTAAGAGTTTATGTTATAGGCGCAACAAATAAGCCTTGGGATCTAGATCCACCATTCATAAGGAGGTTTCAGAAGAGGATTTATGTCCCACCTCCTGGACATAAAGAGCGCTTAGAAGCTTTTAAGCTATACACGAAGCCATTAAAACTAGCGCCAGATGTAGACTTAGATAAGCTGGCGAGACTGACGGAGGGGTTCTCCGGTAGCGATATAATGGATATATGCCAATCAGTTCAATTAAAAGTAAACAGCGAGGTATTTGAGAATTGTGAGGATTATATGAAGGCGGAGCCTAGACCAATAGTCATGAGAGATTTCCTAGAGATCCTAAATAAGAGGAAGCCAAGCATAACGAGGGAGATGCTAGCCCATTATGAAAAATGGTTCAATGAGTTTAAGGCTTTATAAATAACCCGTTACTTAACGTTAAAGTTATTACTGCCATAAAATAAATCTAATTATTGTAATACTATATTGTCATGAAGCCCGGTGGTGTAGTGGACAAGCATAGCGGGCTTTGGACCCGCTGACGGGAGTTCGAATCTCCCCCGGGCTACCACTCCAGAGACTTCGCCCCCAAGGTTTCCCCCATTTCTCAAATTTACCCCTTTAGCTTGGCTTATTTCTTGGATCAAGGCATTTTCGCAGATTCTTGAGATGTTTAGGCCGAGTTTCCGCGCTGTTTCCCAGACTTCTTTGCTGATTCTTATCGAGTGGAGAACTCGCTTCATGAAGGCTGTAGCTACAAAAGGCCAGCTGTCATGCTGGAGCATATGGACCTATTAGGCCTTAAGGCCTTAAAAACCGAGAAAAAAGAGGGTTAAGTTCTCCGCGGAGAACATGCAAAGCCTTCCAAATACCAATAGGTTTTGTCGACCGGTCGACAATTACTGGCGGCTCAAGAGGAATAGGTTTGTCAACCCGTTGACAAAACCTTAAGATTTCCTCTCTACTCTTCCAATGATAGCGCCAGATTAGTTGTGAACTCATTCACACTTCCAAATTTGACGATATATCGCATTATACGAAAAATTTGGCTGTTTAAGTTAAGAAGAAATTTATTATTTTTTCTTTTCCTTCTCGTCATGCCAGGGGGTTATTAATGAGAAGAAGAGTATTGATTCAAAACTCTCGTAAATTTCGTTGCTCATAATTATAGTTCTCATTTTCTCATAATTGGGGAGAGGATGGGCTTTAACAGGGGTGAAAACTATTGTCTCAACCTGTTCCTCCGGGCCCTTTTCCTCAAGGGCCTTAGCCCCAAATATTGGAGTATATTCGAGTGGACCTGTCTGTAGAAGAATGGGCCTCTTAACTGGCTCGAAATAGCCCTTTGGCAAGAGTTTTGCTGCCTCAGAATGAAGCTTTGGAATCTAAAGATGTTTTCGCTTCACTTTTCTAAGGCACATCCAAAGAAAGGTGTTTGGGTTAATCAAAAAATGCAATTATTATACTCCTAATCTTCTTCTTTTCATCTTTCGAAAGCACTACCCGAATGTTTTCATGCTCACAGTAAACCTTTGGATGAAGAAGAATCTCATATCCAGTCTCCTTAGCCTTGGAACAGAAATTAATATCCTCACCACATTTTGGGTCATCAATATTAAAGTTTAATCTTGTATCGCTTAGAGCCGGTTGCCTAATTAAAAGGCAGGGAGCGCCCACACACTTCACTCTAAACGGGTCTTCTTCTTTAGGGTATTCTTCTGCGAAGAAGACTTCACCACTTCTTCTAAAAGAGTATGAATCAATAATTTTCTCTTCCCCACTATAAAAACTCTGAATTTACAGAAGCCGGAAGCGATTGGAGAATCAATATTTAATAGGTTTTCTAAGGCATCCGGCGGAGGCCTAACATCTGAATCAAGGAAGAGGAGAGCATCAAAACCCTTTTCCCGGGCAAATTCAAGAGCAAAGTTTCGGGCGGAACTTAGGTTCTCAAGAATCCAGCCCCTATCCTCATAAATCAAACGGTAGATTTTGTTGAAGCGCCCCATTATTTCCGGGTTAAGGTTCTTTGCGAAACTGATTGCTTCCTCATTTGAGTCAGCGATTAGAAATGCAAGGCTGAGCTCATGCTCCCCCCTAAACTTAATCAAGTTTTCTAAGACAGGAGCATAGGCTGAACCTAAAGGAATTGCCACAAGAATCCGCAAAACCAAACCCTCCAAAATATAACTGATAGTTATAAAAATAAAACCAGCAGTTATAAAACTATTCTTCGCTAAGTTTACGGATTAGGGTGATTAAAGTAGGGTTTCGTATGCAGGCCTTCATGAACTGCTCGATTAGATGGCTTGGGTGTCCTAGTTTTCGGCTTCTGCAGAGAGCTACAAAGGCCTTATAAATTAGGGGGTTGAGGGTCAGCTTAATCCGCTTCCTTCCCTCAGAAAGTGGGGTCACTTTTTGACCCCCTCCCCTCTCCTTTAGGGCCTAGCTGCTCGTCTGCTTTGCTTGTAGCGCCTGCTCTCTTCTCACGAGCTCCTCTTCTTTGGCTTGTAGGCGCCTCTCCCAAGCCTCAAGCTCCCTTTCACGCCTATCAAGCTTCTCCTTCAGCCTCTCGAGTTCATCCAGGATTTCTCTGGCTTTCTGAATGTCCTCGTCTAGGCGCACTTCATCATAAACCTTCATAATACTGTTTAATGTTTGTGATAGGAAGCCAAGCAGCCGGGTCCATTCGCCCTTAATTTTCAAGTCCTTGGTTTGCTCAGCCTCATGCTCCACCCTAGTAATCCACTTCCGGAGCTGCTCAGCTAGGTCCTCACGAATCCTCTGAGTCTCCAACATGAATAGCCGTATCCTATTTAGGCTGATTCTATAAGCCCTCATTCTTCTCAGCCTCCAGGCGCCTGAAATACTGCCGGCATTTCTTTGTTAGGCGGTCCACAGCCCTAGTAACCTTAACACCATCAACAAAAATGTTGAGGAGCAGGCTGTTAGCCCTCCTATCGCTTACCTTAGGCTCCGGGATTGTTTCAAGAAGGGCAAGCGCCTTATCCCTAAGCTCAGCCGCCAGCCTCTCCATCTCCGCTACTAAGTCTTTTGCGCTCATTTCTTATCCCCCGGCTCTATAATGACTTTCACGCCTGTCGGTGTGGGAATCTGGGTTATCTTTGTGCCGTCAGGCCTGAAAGTTACGGAAGCCGGCCCATCTGATGTATCAACCCGGAAGGTTATTGAATCATCAGGGTTCCGGGTAACAGTCATCTTTGGTTTTTGCTTACCGCTCAACCCTGCTGCACCTCCTTTAATTTGGACTGGACTTCTAGGATGCTGGCCTCTAGGTCCTGATAGCGCTTTTCGTAACCCCG
>JAWAXL010000008.1:0-39993 GCA_038820405.1 Bathyarchaeia archaeon | reverse complement strand
AGATCTAGGAAAGATCGTGGATCTTATAAGAAATATAAGGTCTGAGGTTTTTAAAGTGGATGAAAGAAAATGCATGATCAATAAAGTTAAGGCTTTAGGGGTGGATCTGAAGATAATTGCACATCCAATGGTAGCAACCGTTAGACCTATCGATATACATAACTTTATGCTCGAGATACTGGAATATTTTAAAGAATATGATGTAGAGGTAGAATTCGCAGGTGTGTTTTAAATATTATCAATTAAACATAACATAAGAATAACTTTTGTATTTATTAGGTGGGTGAAAGAATTTAAAGGGGCGGAAAACTTAAAAGAGTCATGTAAAACATAAAAATGCATTAAAATTGAAGACAGCATTTTTGAATTCATTCAAAAGGTTCTCAGAAGAAGCTTCTTGTAATAGAGTGAAAATGAAAAGTGTATTTAAAGATGTGGCATCATGATAGCAATTCTCACACTAATGATGCGAATTAGATGGAGAATAGTAGAAACGCTATTATGAAGTTGAAGATCAACGTTGTCAAGGCAAATCTTACGGTAATTGAGTGAAAAGCCTTAGTTGTAACTTTATAACCCTCTTTCTCTAATAGAGTCCATGTTACGTATAGCGCAGGGGCACTTGCAATTGTAGCCTCACTCGCCAATGTAGCAGCCCATGCTACTGACCAGTAGTAGGGCCAAACATCTAATCCTTGAATGAGGGAAAGATTCTTAAGTGCGCGGAACATTGTGAGGTTATAGGCATCAAATTGGACTATTGAGGCTACTCCTGCAGAAATCCAATATAACAGCGATAAGCCTAGGTGCATGCTGGATAGAAATGACTGAAGGGAGTTTGCAAGGACACTTATATTACCCGTCTTCTCTATGGAACCAACGAGAACAAATAAAAATGCATAATAGAATACAGCTCTCCACTCTAGCCCACCTAGTACCTCATGGAATGACGGCGTTTCCCTTAGCTTTCTCAACTTCCTTAACGTCTCCATGAAGAGAGCCATCACTAAGGCTCCTAAGAATGCTATGGACCCGAGCGGCACTTCTAGCATCTTCCTCATGCTCATGAGGACAATTATCCCCAGGAAAAAACCGATGGAAATCTTCAAGGCCTTCTTGGAATCTTCTGAAACATCCATCGTGAAAGACTGAAGTGAAGATATGTCTCCTTCATACTCAAATTTTAGGTTTCTATGATATATGGCCAGTACTATTAGGAATGTAATTAAAAGCACGAAGAAGGAGCTCGGCTTGCCCCTGAAGATTATAAAGTCCATAAATTCTGCACCGGCTATAGTATGTAGCATCTGTGGTGTTATGTCTCCTAGCATAAGAGCTACCCCCATAAAGTTTGCCGCTAATCCAGTTAAAACCGTAGGTAACAATGGATCTACTTTTATGGCCTTGCATATCCTAATAACGATGGGGCAGAATAATAATACCGCAAGTACATTGTCTACAAACATAGTTACCATACCAGCGCTGAATATGAGGGCAAATAACACCGCTTTTAACGACTTCACGCGTTTAAATAATGCAGCAATTAAAGTTTCTGGCAATTTTGATGCAGTAAGATAAGAGTTTGCAATCCATAAACCAACTAAAATTGCTAATATGTTCCAGTCGACGAATACAAATGCCTCTAGAGGGGTAATTATGCCCAGCAATATCATTAAAACTACGCCAACACCGCTTATTATGCTCCTTTCGATAGGCCCCCATATTATCAATCCAATTATTATGAGAAACAAAATCAAAGTGAGCAGTTCTAACAGATCCGTCACTTCCTCACAAATTGTTGCTCCATGCTAGAATATAAAATTTCCCTCCGTTATTCCTAATCATTTAGCATCATCTCTTAACGTAGCAGTATTATAGCTATGAAGAGTTAAGTAATTTTTAGAGTCGCCAGAAAACTATAAACTTAAGCATTCTTATAAAATTATTGATTAGTTTATTAGAGCGTCAATTTTCCAATAATTTTAACCTTAAATATGATTTCATAGTTTTCTACATACTTCAATAGATAAAGTTATGCCATCTTTTTATATAACACCTACGATAAACCGAAGCCCCGTTAACTCATTTTCAAGCATTTTAATAGATTATTCTAGATAATCCTTTCTAGGAAATCGAATATTTCTTTAGCTAATTCCTCTTTTGATCCATCAAAACCTATAATATTCCCTCCACAACTTATAAGATAAGCTTTGTGGCGACCCTCACTAATTTTTGAAAGATCGTTAGCCACAACTAATGATGCTCCTACCCTTGCAAGTTCCTCTTTACCCCTTTCTATAAGATAGTCTTCAGACACACCATATTCAAGTTTAAAGCCAACTATCATGACATTTGAATATTTCCTCGAGACCTCTTCTATAATTTTTGGTGTTGGTATAAGTTCTATGTTCCAAGCCTTACCTGACTTAACTTTTCCATTTATATAGCTAGCTGGCTTAAAGTCGAGCACTGCCGCAGAGAATATTGCAATTTCATATATTCCTTTCTCAAGCTCCCTCATCGTCTCGTTAAGCATATCTTCAACAGTATATGCGTTTATGGTTTTTATGTATCTTGGGAAACTTACAGATCCAGGACCATATATTACTGTGACATTACTGCCTCTGTGAAAGGCCTCTTTAGCGAGGCAAAGACCAAGCTTGCCACTAGATTTATTCGAGATATATCTTATGGGGTCCAGATCATACCTTGTTGGACCAGCAAGTATGAGAACACCTCTTCCCCTAAGTTTACTAACTGTTAAACACCTAATGGCATAGTCAATAACCTCCTCTACAGGAGCTACTTTAGCGCTTCCCTCACTAATACGTGGCTCCACAAAAGTTACACCAAGCTTCTTAAGCTTCTCTAAGTTCTCCCTAAAAGACTCATTATTATAGAGCTTTAGGTTCATGGCCGGAGCTATTAATAGTCTCGTGGGATCCGTGGCGGCACAAAGGGTTGTCACGACATTATCGGCTACTCCAAGGGCTATCTTGTTTATGACATTCATAGTTGCGGGATATATGATTACAAGGTCATAGTCCTTAAGATGCTCCGCCATGCCAGTAAGCTTCAAGATTACAGGCTTACCCGTTGCCCACTCCATCACGTGTGGGCTTACACCATAATCCACGGCTGCTTGAGTCATATAGCATGTAACGTCAGCTCCATATCTCCTTAGCTCCCTAGCAAGCTTCGGAGACTCTATACACGCTACGCTGCCAGTCAAGCATAAAGCTATTTTCTTACTAGCCAACTTACCTGTTTTCCTAGAAATCTCCATTTTCATCACCATAGAGAAGAATATTACTATAATTATAATCTATAAATTCACTCTTACAAGGATTCCCTCTACAGTACAGAATTTTAGACTTTTCTAATTTATTAGATATAGCTATTATAGTTGATGATGACATGTATCGCTCTCCCCTATTATCGTGGTAGCATATAGAACCCCTTCCAGGCCCGCCATGATGATCCGAAGATATCATCTTAAGTCTCTCTATAATGTCATTTATTCTTGTAGGCTTTATTTTTGATGCAAGCTCCATCGCTCTGTTCTTTCTCATTTCTACATATCTGAGCACATCTGGAGGGATTCTCTCCACATTCATCCAATCTTCAACTGTTAAGTTCGTGAAGACGTTTATTCCATGATTCAATATTTTAACCTCTATTCTTTCATCATAAAGTACATGGTAAGCCTCATCTGGGTCTGCCAAAATAAAGTTGCCCTTTTTGTAATAACCTTTTGTAAGCTCTTTCTTAAGGTAAGTAAGAGCATTATGTGCGTCAGAAAATGAAGTTAGAAGATCTATGAGGAGAAGCCCTCTACTCCTAAATGCCTTACCTTTTTCAATTGTATTTTGATCAGTTATAGCTGCAAATAATCCTTTATTATTAAGTCCTATCCAACTCCCCCTAGAATAGGTATCTAAGGGACTATAAACATTAAACCTCCCCTTTAAAAATCTTGGAGGCACCTCTTTTGAAATAAGTGGCGCATACCTATTATGCATAGCTATTATTGGAAAACCATCTAGAAAATTATATAAAAAGATAAGTGTACACATTCATATTACACCCTAAATATCAATCATTAACATAAACATATATGAATTTCATAACTAACTTAATAATTTTAAAGAATTATGTTTAAATCAGTTATTTCGCACTAGATCCATTTATAACTTTTGAAGTTCTAAGTCAAAGAAGATGTTTATTAGTCCTCTTTTGATAGTCTGTAGATTCCCATCGTGCTCTATTTTCCCATCTTTTCTCTTTTCCGCTTGGCACCATTTACATGTCGTTAGGCGTTAATTTATCCTTCATCTTCTCGAAATACTTTAGCGAGAAGAATGGGAGAGGGTTGCAATATCATATGATTTAGGCATAGATTAGGTTTCCATCCAGAACTTGCTAGTTGAGGTTTTCGTCATGGCATGCCTAGAAGATAGGCCTCCACGTACGCCTGAAATTGAGGAAATATAGTATGCTTATCCAATGAGACAATAAGATTGACCCGGGTGGAAACTCCTAATATTACTGGACACCCATGGGCTAGAAGCCTCTTAATGCAAAAACCATGTTCCTCATACTGAACATTATAGCCACTATCAGGAGGACGCACAGTACTATAAACACTATATACCTATACGGGTTTCTTGGAGAGAAAGATTCCGGAAGGTTAAGCCTTAAAAATGGTATCATGAAAGGGGTTCGCCTAGAATATTCCATATACCTTTGACCATAATTTTTAAGTAGATCCTTCTCTTCTAGGCTTGCCAGAATTAGGCAGCTGAAGAGGAGAATTATCCACGCGATAAAAGATGCTGGCCTAAGAGACCTAATGGTTATTCCAAGAGTTAGGAGAGTGATCCCCAAATATTGTGGGTGCCTGATAAGCCCATAAATACCGCTGGTAAGCAGACCCCCACCCTTCCCTAAATTTGTTATCCACGCGGCGAAGGCGAGTAGGAAGATTACTGAGCCAACTATCAACAATGAAAGGTCTATGATGCCCCACCTAAAGAGGGTTGGAAGGAAGATATTATCCTCGTCAGTTTTAATGGCGTAGGTTAGCCAATATAGGCTCTCACCCGGATGAAATGGATTCTGCACATCCTTGAGGAGAACCCATAGCTGTGTTAGGACGGCGTAAGCCCCACCGGGAGAAACATTATGAAGGATAATGGATTAAAGATCACTATTATGGAGGACACAAGGTTGATTAGTGCAATTGCTCCGGCAACAGCCCTCCTTATGAGCACATAAATCTTCATCTTCAAGCAGCATCCCCAAATATTATGCAGACTAGTTTAGCTTATTCTTTTGGAATCAAATATTTTAGTCTATAGATTAGAACAGTTTATGGAGAGAAGGATGTCATCGCATTTGCTATGCCTAAGGCTTTAGATTATTAAAGGCCTTGCAGACATTTAATCTACCAACCAATCCAAAGTAATTTAGTATCTCTGTATAGAGCCTATTTTATTATTCTCGCTTAAGTTAACCTTATCATATTTCTGTTTAGAACGTCATTAAGTATTAGCATAAAGATAAGTTTGCTCATCCAGCATTCTTCACTAGAGGATATGAGAAAGGGCAAAATTAAAGTTTTCAACCTTATTCTATTTCCTCAAACCTCTCTGGTGGAGTATAGTTGCTAAAGCTTTTCCCTAGCCTTTATTAGGCGCTCAAGTCTCCCATCAAAGTCGTAGATCTCATCCCTCACATTATTTCCTGAAGAACTGGAGCTGAAGACTTAAAAAGGAGAGAGTATGGAAGGGGATTTGGACCTGTGGGACTGGTGGGGCTGCCAGGATTTGAACCTGGGTCGCGGGCGCCCGAGGCCCACAGCCTAGACCAAGCTAGCCCACAGCCCCGCATGAAATTTCATCATTAAAGGTCTCTTCTCAGCAATACCCGCTTTCTTCATTAGAGTTTCTCTTCAGCATATTTTATAAAATTTTGAGGTTAAATAAAAGTTTTAATTTTGTTTCTTGTTAGTGTTTTATGGTGTACATTTAGTTTGGTTGAGGGTTTTAAGGAGTTTATCTATAATGGCTTAAGTTTCTATGTTTTTAATGGTGTTTATGAACCATCTGAGGATGCTCTTCTTTTGGCTGATAACCTAGAGGTCTATGAGAGTGATATAGTTCTAGATATGGGGACTGGTTGCGGCATTATAGCCATTTTATCTGCGCTTAGGGCGTCTTATGTTGTGGCGATTGATATAAATCCTCGTGCAGTTGAATGTGCCAAAAAGAATGCGAGGAGGAATGGTGTCCTTAATAAAATTGATTTTATATGTGGAAACCTATTTGATCCACTAAAGAGGGGCGCGCCTTTCACTCTAGTATTATTCAATCCACCATATCTCCCATGTAATGAAGAGCCTAAAGAGCGGATTGAGCATGCGTGGGCTGGCGGTGTTAATGGCAGAAGCGTTATAGATAAATTTATAGTGGATCTCCCGAAATATTTGGATCATGGGGGTAAACTTTTAATGGTCCAGTCATCCCTCTCAGACTTAGAAAAGACGATTACGCTCCTTAGGGGAATAGGCTTCCAAGTTAAACTTGTCAAAGAAGTAGAGTTATTTTTTGAGACGATCGCCTTAATAAAGGCTATAAAAGTCTAGAAGCGTCTAGTTTATTTAATAATCATCTTTAATGTATCTAAACTTTAAATTCTATTTTTAAGGATATATTTGTTTTGGGTTGTGCGTAGTTTTGTCATCGAGAAAAAGATTAAGTGAAAAAGTACTTAGGGCCGTATCTTCGGGCGTAAGACTAAATATACTTAGGTTACTCTCTGAGAAGGGATCCCTCTCCTACACGGAGATAATGAATGGGTTGAAAATGAGCCCAAGCAAGGATGCTGGTAGATTTGCATACCATCTTAAAGTCCTATTGAATATGGACTTAGTAGAGCCGGAGCCGGAGAATAAGAAATACGTGTTAACGGACTTGGGTAAATCAGTTATGGATTTTATTATGCAGCTTGAGGAGAGCGCTTCTAAGAAGAGGATGCTTGTGAGGTCATCTCGCCTAGCAATAGAATATTTTGATAGAAATAAAATTGTGGAATCCCTCGTTAGAGAGGCTAATGTCCCGATAGACCTAGCCCAGAAAATAGCTCGGGAAACAGAGGAGAGATTATTAAAGCTCGATACAAAGTATTTAACGGCACCATTAATAAGAGAGTTTGTTAATGCAATTCTGATTGAGCGGGGTCTTGAGGAATATCGGCATAAACTGACACGCTTAGGTCTACCAGTATATGATGTCACCCAATTAATAAAGTCTATGGGAGCAACGTTCTCCAATGTTGAGGCAATAATAGAGGCTGCTGGGAAACGTGTAATTGAAGAATATGTCCTATTGAATATTCTTCCGAGAGATGTGGCAGATTCACATTTATCAGGATCCCTTAACTTAGATGACCTTGCTTACTGGATTCTTAAGCTAATTAGCTTCATACATGACATGAGATTTTTCTTTAAGACTGGTTTAATATTTAGGGAGCAATCTTCTGACTATGCAATAATTCATCCACCCAATAGTTTTAAAGGGGCGCTAAACCTATTGCTAAATATTTTAAAAATAGCTTCCACAGAAGTGTCTCAAGAGCAGGGTTTAGATTTCTTTAATATATTCTTAGCGTCCTTCATTAAGGGTCTATCAAGAGAGGAGATCAAGAACGATCTCAAAAGTTTTTTCCTGTCAATTAATTTAGCAGTTCCCACACGGGTCTCCCTTGGAGTGAGCTTAAAGATTCCAGGTTTTCTGATTAATGAGAAATCTATTGTCCCTGAGGGGAGAATCGTTGGGACGTACGAAGATTTTATTGAGGAGAGCAATACTTTAGCCTTACTAATATTTGAGACTTTTAACGAAATATGCGAAACTAAACCCATATTTAATCCGAGCTTAATAATTAGAGTCGAACCAGAGGTTTTAAGTAGTAGAGAGCTGGAGAACCTACTCTATGAGACGCATAAACTTGCAGTGAAGGGTCTCACATGCTTTGCAAACATATTTTCTAAGGAGGTTGAAAGATCCTCTTATCTAGCGTCCGGACATATGTTCTTTGATAATTGGAGAAGGGATTGGGAGCTAGATATAATTAGGGTTGGATGCGCTGGCAATGTTACTATAAATCTGCCAAGAGCCCTCTACGAAGCAAGGGGAGATAGGAAGACCCTCCCTGAAAACCTTTATGACTTCATGGAGAAGTCACTACGGGCTTTGGAGATAAAGTATCTAATAATAAAGCAGCGCGTTAATGAGGGTCTTCTACCACTTCTCTCATATGGTGGTGGAAGGGATCCATACTGTAGGTTTGAAAACTTATCATTCCTTGTGAGCTTTGTAGGACTTAATGAAGTTGCACATTTTATAATAAAAAGCCCAATTTATAATCGTGATGAAACCCTAACCTTTATTGAAGACATTCTCTCATACTCCTTGAAGGTACTTGGTGAGTATTCCAGTATAAAGGAGATGCGCTGCGCCCTATCCCAAACGCCAAGCCTAGAGGCTTCTAGGAGGATGGCCACTCTAGATGTAGAGCGCTATGGATTATCCAACGTGTGCGTTAGCGGGGGCAGGGATAAACCATACTACAGCGACTTAAACAGCGCGCTAAGCGGCGCTAACCTCTCCCTAAATGAATACCTAAGGATACATGAGAGGATTCATCATTACTTTTTAGGAAGCAACCTTGTTAAGATACCTGTAGAAAAAAGTAGCTCAGATGAGTTGTTCTCGATTACAAAGAGAATTATTGGCAAATTCAAGATACCAATTTATACTTTTGATATATCTTTGACCTACTGTAGTAATTGCCGGAAAACATTTCACGGTGTACAGGTAAAATGCCCATCATGTGGGTCGACAAGCTCACTGAGCAAATTTATTCGGGAGGGCACAAGGTACACTATAGCAACATATTAGCCGAAACACTTATCTAATTATGGAAGTTTTATACGTTCATAGGGTTGGTGAGCTGGCGGGCGGCTCTCGGGTCCATTATGGACCTGAGGAAACTCCGCCCACCACATAGGACCGCGACGCCGTAAGGCGTGGAGCGAGAGCCCCGGCTCCGGAACAGAAACGAATCGTCCACCAGGCCTGTGACGATGTGGCGTGCTAAGTCGCCGAGTAGGCTTGGTGGGAGCGATGAAACGGCCGTCCCGCGGGGTGAAAGGGCGAGTAGGCGCCTATGAGTGCTATGTGAGGCGTGGGTAGCCCGTTTAGCTAAATGCCGCCTAAAACAGAAGGCGGGTTACTGCCAGCTCACCAACCCCTTAACATTTCCTTTCATCCCTATTCCCTCTTTCCGTCTCCAATAATAGAAATTATTTAAAAAGCGCGGATCCATTAAAAAGAAAGGGGTTAGGAATCTTTATCTTCACTAATATTGAATTTAATGTGGCTGGAAGTTTCTTGGCGGTGCTGATCGGACCCTTGGGACAGTCGTGGAATAATAAAGTTCTAATAATCTTCAAACTGAGTTTCTAATAAGCTTTAACTGCTACCTTAAACCCCATCTCCGAATAGATAAATTAATTATGTTATTTCTATGGATATGTTTGTGAAGCCTGTTTTCCTGCTTATTTGCTCAATCTTTTTAGGCATTTTCTTATAATTACTTGGTAGGCTTCTCTTGGAACATATATTGTTAGTGAGTCTCCGTCCACCTCGACCTCGTAATTTTGAGTATATTTCTCAATTAGAGACCTTATGCTATCTGATATATCTCTTTCCTTGACTTTTTTACGCTTAACTGGAATCACAAAGGTTTTCTCGCCGAAGACATACATTTCATACTCAGGCTCATTGGTTAAGAAGTCTCTTATTAAAACGACGGGCCTAGTTAAGTCCGCGTCTTTGAGGCCATAGGGGATCTTAACTACGTTCTCAACGCTGTAAACTTTCTCAATCCTACCATTCCCTATAAATATGACCGTGTCTATTACTGAGGGTATAATACCAAGCTCAATCCTACCAATGAAGCGTTGGATAGCATCTATAGCCGTAGTCGCGTGGACGACACCAACCATACCTACACCCGCAAGTCTCAGATCAGTATATAGATTGAAGTCTTCCGTGTCTCTCATCTCATCAAATATGGTATAGTCCGGCCTGCTTAGAAGCAGAACGTCATGAATCTCCAGTGAACTTCCACTAACCTTAGAATACTGGGTGACCTCGTCGGGTAGCTGGAGGTCTCTTGGAGCCTCAATGGTCTTAACTATCTTGCCCATTTTTAAGTAGAACTCGGCTAAGACCTGAGCGAAGGTTGTCTTACCCATACCTGGGGCGCCTGCTATTAATATGCCCTCGGCTTGCTTTTCAAGTCTCTTAAGGAGTTTTGGTGGGAGGTTGTAGTCCTCAATTAACATGCGGACTATGGGCTTCACAGCCGTAATTTCTAGACCATCGCTGAGGGGTGGTCTGGTTATCACTATTCTGAAGGCGCCTAGCTGAACTATTATGGAGCCATTGGTGCTCGTCTCTATAAGGCCCTCCACAGCCTTGGTTCTATCAAGAATATCGTGAACGAGATTCTCAATCTCCTCTCTACTTAAAGCCCTATCACCAATTGTTTCGAAAACCCACTTTCCAGGAGTCCCCCTCTTAGCTCTAGGAGGTAAGTTCTCTTTCAGGTGGATGGACATTACGTCTTCTCCTCTGAAGAAGTCTTCAAGTTTCACTTTGGCATGAACTCTATCATACAAAACGTTTATTCCTAGTGATTTGGCGATCATAGCCGAGACATAATCAGCTGTAATAAGTGTTGAGCCAGTTTTAAGAGCCAGCTCCCTCAAAGCCTCTTTTGGTCTTAAACCTGGGCTTCCATTTAGAAACTCAATTGAAATCCCTTTTCCTTAGCTATCTTACGTATGTTCTCGAGTTCCCTAATGCCTCTAAAGTCTCCTTTCGAAGCCTTTTGTTCAATATGCTCAATGAGGGAGATATGGATGAGAATTTTACCATTGATTCTCTCCTCTAGCATAAGCCTACTGAGCAAACCACTTTCCACAGCTATTTCATCTGGAAGGTACACGATCTTTTCCACTTCTCTCAAGAGAAGAGATGAAGTAGTATAACTCCTTAATAAACATTTCTAACGAATTCTCTTTGAAGAGCCAAGATAATCTTTAGGTATTCTACAATTTCCTTAATATACTCTCCATATCCATTAATTGGTAGGGGACTTAACATAAAAATTCCTAAACCTTTATCTTTGCTAATTATCGGCATTTAAGTGGAGATACCCTTTCCCTACCTTAACTCATATGTGAGGGGATTCGTGGAAAGCCTATATTATCACAATTTCTCTTTAAGGGCCTTTTCTACCTCATTCCTTATTATATAGCCGGCTATATGTAAAATGGGCTCTTTAGCTTCCGGATCAATATTCATGGTGGCGGTACATGGATAACCATGGTGCGCCTTTGCGATTGTGTCATAGAGGATTTCCTTTTTTGTCTCAATGCCAATTAGCTTCCGCGCAACATACCAAGTAGAGCCGCATGGTGCGCTCCTTTTAACAACAGCGGCTCTAATAATTTCCCTGTTATCTCTTTTAATTGTAGTGATCTCAAGCTTTGGACGACCAACATTAAACTCTAAGACGAAACGTGATATGAGCAGCTTATCTTCAGAGGGTTCCAATGAGCAGAAGGGCTTTGGAAATGCACATTCTAGGCCCAATTCTGAACAGATTTCCTTAACCTGTCTCTTCAGGCCTGAGGGAACTTCATTGAAGTCTTCAATGGGCACAACTAAGCCTTTAACGCCAGCCCTTTTAAGGTGGATGGGTAACTCCAATAATAAATCCTTATGTAACCCCGAGGCCACACACAAATCTACCTTGGGAATATTCTTTGGCATGTACTCTTCAGGTTTATCGATGAAGGCTGGTAGATCTGAAGGCTTTGGTAATTGTATAGCTGCATATATGTTGCGGATATAAGTGTAAACGCCGTACTTGCACCAGTCACAATATAGGCCGCATGCCTTGCAGAAGCTCGGGTCGTTTATAAGATTTCTTATAACGCGCTCCGCGAACTCTCCGCTATAAACAAACATTATCTTTAATACTTCTTGATTCAATACAAACCCCAAACCTAAAAATGAATTATGCTTTTAAAATCTTTTGGAAATGAGCTTAATTCAAGTTGGGAAACCTTAATCAATTAAAGCTAACATAGACATTATTTTAAACGCTGATCTTCTCAAATACCTAATAGATTCTTTAGACATGAATTTCTTAATCAAAATGGATATGTGGGAAGGCAATTGTTGGTAAACAGTTTAGAATAATCCAATAGATGGAACAGGAATTATACTATTACCCTCTCATCTCCTCCCTAGTTCTAAATTTTGGCTTGAATTTTAGGCAGCTGTAATCTCCGGTTGTGCAGGCGAGGCAGATCTGATCCTTTGGTAAGCTTATCCCCCTGCTTAATCCCTCTACATCATTATAGCCGACGAGGGATGCTCCAATGTACTCGGCAACCTTCCTATTAATTTCCTTGAGGTCCTTTGAGGTCCCACAGATTCTATAGACTAAAAGCTCCTCCTGGCTTGGGAAGTCTATGCCCATATAGCAGGGGTAGATTATTGGTGGGAATGTCAGCAGTAGGGAGACGCTCTTCGCAGCCTTAAGTTTACTGGCAATTATTATCCTTGAGCTTGTCCCCCTGACAATGCTATCGTCAATTAATATCACCCTTTTTCCCTCGATAACCTCCCTTATAACAATGATCTTAGATACTATTGTCTCCCTTTTCTCTGGTTCAATGAAGCTCCTCCAGCCCCCCTTACGTCTATACCGATCCTTTAGTAACCCCTCTTCGAATGGTATTTCAGTTTTCTCAGAGTAGCCAAGAGCGGCGGGTCTAGCCGAGTCTGGTACTGGAACAACTACATCTCCCTCAATTGGATACTTCTCGGCTAAGACACGTCCAATATTCTTCCTTGCGGTATAGACTGATATACCCTCAATCTTTGAGCTTGGGTGAGCAAAATATGTGTACTCAAAGGGGCAGTGTGCGTGCTTCTCACTTTTAGCGAAATACTCTGATTTTAAACCATCACTATTTATTGTTACTATTTCACCAGGCTCAATATCTCTTATAAGTTTTGCACCTAATACCTCAAGAGCACAGCTCTCTGAAGCCACTATATATGAGGAAGTCTCCTCATGCCATCCCAAACATAGTGGCCTAAAACCCTTCTCATCCCTTACGGCGATAAGCTCGCCACTATATGTTAATATCACTAGCGAGAAAGAGCCATTCAGACACGGGTTTAATTTTTCGAAGGCCTCAACCCAACCCCCACATCTTTTTAGAAGCGCATAAAGGTTTAGCCCCATAAGCTCAGTGTCAGAGGCGCCTTGGGGCACAAAAAAACCAAGTTTCTTTAAGTTTTCAGCGAGGATTTCTCTATCAAGAGTCCCATTATGAGCAATTTTAAAACCAGCATTATTTGACGTTTCTCCTATACATATTGGCTGCGCATGCTCAATAATTGATTTAGCAGTTGTAGAATACCGAACATGACCTATTCCGAAACTACCATTAATTCTAAATATTTCATCATGTTCGGTCTCAATTGAGCGGGATACAACACCAGGTTTCTTAAGTATCCAGTGCTCAGCAACTGCTATGCCCCAAGATTCTTGTCCCCTATGCTGGAGAGCTTCTAAACCAGCTATTAATGATGGAGTTACATTGTATCCTTCTAGCGAGAACACTCCTATTACGCCGCAATTTTCTTTGAGGGAGAGAGTCATAGCACTCTGTGAAGAAAAGTGTAAAAGAAAATTATTATTTTTATCGCTACATTCTTGTAGAGGTGGCGTAAAAGCACTTTCAGAAATAGATGTATATTTTGTAAAATGGTAATCTAAAGTCTCCTATAATTTGGATTGTCGATCAATGTGGGCTTCCCTCCTCTCTCAACAACAATTTTTGCAAAGCCAGTCCTCATTATAGTTTCATAGTCATGACCAGCATCTGAGGGATAAACCGCTATGAAAACGAGCTCTGTTTTTCCAGTATTCACTGTTCGGTGGGCGAAGCCCGGCGGAACATAAACTATTGTATTAGATTCTAACTCTCCCACGGAGAAGTTCCCGTTTCTGTCTTGCATTAATATGAGGCCTTCACCGCTAATCCCAATATAAGTCTCACCCGCCAAAATATTCTTGTGGAAATGACCCTTAGTGAAATAGTACTCGTCGCCTATCTTTCCAGGGTAAATTATTGTGCAACCAACGTTAAGCTCTCCTTGAAGTTCCCGGTCTATTTCGTATACAACATAGATTAATGGGTCCCTTCCAGAGGAGAGAATCTCTTCAGTAGATTGTCTATCTACAAAGTACTCTCGCATATCACTTAAGTGTCTCTCAACCTTACTCTTATAGGGGTAAATTCCATTAACGCCAAGTATTTTAGCGAAATAAAACCCTTTACTAGACATTGCTCATCAACGTTAATAAGTCCCTCTAATTTAATATTGTTAACGTTTATCCTCTGTAATCTACAATATGCATACAATATTATTCGTGATCTTTTAGGCTTGTTTTTACTTAAATTCCAGAGGCAAAATCAACCTTTTTCACTTAAATAGTCATCTATAATACTGTAATCCAGTCTCTTTCCTTTACTGTTTATAATAATCATGTCTTTTTCACTCTTATATGGGTAGGCAACTATAATCATTATTCTACCATAAAAATTATTTAGATCGACTATGGAGGGCGCTAGAATTCCTGAAGAGTGGGAGTGAGCAATTCCAATGATTGAAAGGTCTAGGGGGAGCATGTGTGGTGGGAAGGATGAAAAGCCGCTACCACGTACGCTTAATGGCGGTATTAAAACTTCTTCAACTTCGACTAAATCCTTTTTTGCTTTTCCTCGCAGGAGAAGTATTCCCTCTTTTGGATGGCATATCCTGGCATAACTAAGTATACTGTTTATAACAGATCTTTTTATGAGAACCTGCATGAAATATCCCCTTATAGAAGCTTGGATTTTCTGTGAAACTGGCTCTCACATATCTTGCGCACAGTATCTATTGTGTCGACCTCCTCAGGACTCTTATCATCACGTATCCTCAAAATTCTCGCAAAGCGTAAAGCCATGCCAGACTCGTATTTCAGGCTTTCCTGAATCTCGTTATAAGCCACTTCAACAACTATTCTTGGTAGAACAATAACTTTATTACCTTCCTCTTTAACGGCTATTTCCTTAAGGCGTCTAGTAATCTCCTCTATTTCTTCATCAGTTAACCCCTTAAAAGTCTTGCCTATCACTGTAAAACCGCTTCTATCTCTAGCTGCCAAATAATAATCTGATAGCCAGCCGTGCCTGCGGCCATAGCCATATTCAGCGGCAACTATGACAAGATCCAGCGGCGGAAGAGTCTCCTTAACCTTAAACCAGTGCTTTCCTCTCACCCCTGGAATATATGGGCTATCTAATCTCTTAGCTATGAGTCCCTCATGTCCCTCATTAATAGCCTCCTTAAGGAAGTTTTCGGCTTCACTAAGACTGTCAGTTACTACCTGCTTTGTTAATAGTATACTTCCAGCGACATCTCTAAGCACTTCTCTGCGTTCAATATAGTGGGTTTTAATCATGCTCTCCCCATCGAGGTATAGGATGTCGAAAAGATATAGCTCTACTGGTATATTCCTTACGCTCTTATCTATCTCGTGAATCCTCTTAAACCTGCGCATTAAGTGTTAGAAGGGCATCGGTTTTGAATCCTCACCAACAGCTATAACCTCGCCCTCTAGGATGGCTTCCTTAGCCTTAACCTCATCTCTAATGAGGCTAACTATTTCGGGTAGGCTCCTAGTTATATCCATCAGTCTTCGACTAAATATCCTAACTTCTCCGTTAGACAAATGTATCTGCACTCTGGCACCATCCAGCTTATGCTCTAAGGCAGTTTTACCTCCATGCTCCTCGAAGACCTCCTTTAAGTCTGTGGCCATTTGGGCAAGCATCGGCTTAACTGGCCTAAATATCTTAAAGCCTAAATTCGCTATACCACTTCTGCCATACTTCTTGCAGAGGTATGCTACCTCACTTATGTCTCCAGTGAGCATTGAAGCTAGCTGGACATCCTTTAATGGTGCTAGAAAGGCCTCTGCGACGGCATTCTCCATAAGCCCTTCTTGAAAGCCAGTTCTCATCTCACCAACAATTATCTTTGTAAGGTACTTTGCCTCCAAGGGCGTAGCTCGGCTGAAAAGCCCCTCTAATAACCTCTCCCTCTTTTCCCTAGACCCTTCGCCCTTAGCACTCGCTATCCCCTCAAATATCTTCCTAACATCAAGAATTGTGAGCGGCTTTTCGAGTAAGAGAGCCTGTCTATCGGTTGCCCTTCTCCTCTCGAAAACCGCTTGTATTGCCGCACCTACATCACCAGTAGTCCTAAAAGCTTGGTGAAATGCTGACCAATGGGCGCCTGCTAAGCGCTTAATCACCCTGCTTAGCGTAGTCCAGCTGATGTTTAATGTTTTGGGGTAATGTTTCGGGAGTGCCCTGCCGAGCATCATCGAGACAACTGGCTCTATCTCCTCATCACTCACGCTCCTCAGGAAATCTGAGACAAGTGCAACCATCACGTCACGTTTAGTTATTTTCTCTAGCTTCTCGCAGATCTCAGCAAGAGATCTAAACTCCATAATAGATTCGCTAGGATTTTTATCTCCACCTTTTTGATACGCTTAGAATTGCTGGTTTACGACCAGATCTTATTTATCTCTTCCTGTATCTCCTTCTTTCGCCTTTCATATTCTTCAATGCTTATCTCGCCAATCTTATATCTCGCGTGAAGGGCTTCAAGCTCTTCCCTAAGCGTCTTCTCTTTATTCCTTCTATCCCTTATAAGCGAGTTTAAGAAGGCTATTGTCTCCTCAGTATCCGCCTTCACCGTCTCGAGTGTTTCACCTGAGATCTTCCCCTCATTAACCATGCTTTTTATGGTTTCATAAGCCGCCTTTAAATCATCCTCCATATTCTTTATCTCAGCTGGAGTCTTATCGCTCAATAGCTTCTCAAGGCGGTCTAGGCTTGATCTAATGTTTTTAACCATTATCTCTAATTCTCTCTGCTCATTTTTGAGTTTCTCTGATTTCTGTGAGAAGGTGCTAAGATCTACCTCGCCAATTTTATAGCGCACAGAGAGCTCCTCAATACTTAAGGTTGTATTGTTTAAGCGCCTATTTGCCTCCTCAAGCTTCCTTCTAAGCTCCTCAAGCTTGCGCACTCTAGCATTTAGGAGTTCACTTAGCTTACCGCTATACTCATTATAGAGCTTTAAGAAGACCTTCTCCGAAACCTCTCCGGACTGAAATAGCTTAAATAAGGCTACCTTTCTTGCATATAATGTTGAGATATTAGACATTATATTTGTTACTTCACCCTCAAGTTCAGTTAGCGGTGCTGCGGGGCTTGGTTGCGGGGGTGGAACAAGAGGTGGGACCTGTGGGGGAGCCTCCCTCAGTCTATATATTTCAGAACGCGGTTGTGGGACTGACGGTAATTGAGAACCACAGTAAATGCAATACCTCATTGCAGGAACCATTTTACCACATTTAGGACACTTGATACGCACCTCATCTAAGCCAATAGACATAAAGCATTCTCCCTTAATCTTTTATTCTCTAATGCTCGGCAAGGCAAATATAATTTGCGCCCAAATGAATTATAAAGTTTGATAACATGGAGAAGATTACATATTTCTTAATTGATCTAATAATGCATCTCGATGATATCGCCATCCATTAAGATATGTGTCGGTCTAACGCGCTCACCAGGATACTTAGCACTTGGCCCCCAAATTTGGGCATATTTAAATTTCTTATAAATTTCTAAGTGTAATTTCTTTGCAATCTCTATTACGTTAGTCCCGCTCTTTACCACTAGAGGTTTCTTAGATGGCTCTTTTGACGATGGCTCCTTCGTATAAATTCTTATTATGTCTAAAACCTTGAATATATTTTCTCCAAGAGACTTAAGTCCCCTCCCACTTAAGCATGAAACTGCTAATAGGGGAACCTTAAATTTTCTCACTTCATCCTCCAATAATGCTAAGTTAACCTTTGCATTAGGTGAATCAATCTTATTAGCGATAATAATCGTTGGTTTATAGGCGCTATGTGAAAAATTGCGTCTTCAATATCGTTTAAGGTTACCTTACCACTTATCCTTAAGATGGCTGATCTAATCTTATAGCTCTCTAACAGGCTCTTCACATCTTCATATGTGCAGTCTACTAGAGTTGCTCTACCTACAATTTGTATCCCAACACCGCAAGATCTCTTAGTTATCTCCACTTCACCCTCAGGCTTCTCAATTAATATTCCAGCTTTATCTAACTCCTCTTGGAGCACGTGAAACTGTCCAACAGGATCTTTTGAGAGGTCAACCATTATTATCAGTCCATCGGCATTACGTGCTAAGCTGAGTATCTGGGGTCCATCCATCCTCTCCTCGGCGGCACCCTCAACTATGGCTGGAGCTTCAACAAGCTGAAACTGTATATCCTCATATTGGAGCATCCCAGGGATAGGTCTCTGCATTGTGAATGGGAGCGGGCTGCCGCAACTTCAGCTCATTTAGCCCTAGCTTCCGCCGGAAGATTCGTAACCATCTTTCTTTCACATGAGAGATATTTCTAGGCGCTCTATATCTTTAACGCTCACCACACCACATTTTTAAGCATTAACCACCAAGAATAATATTAAAAATGAAGTTCGCAATCTAATATTTAAAAAAGGGCTGTGGGAAATTCCAAGAAACATAACAATTAAATATCCGCCTCTTTTAGGATTAATTTTTGGAGAGTGGCTTGGATAGGGCGTATGTGAGAATTATTTTTCAGCCAAGTTTAAAAGAAGCTACCATGGTGGCCGGATTTCCAGGAGCTGGTGGAGCTGGCGTCACTGCGACAAAGCTCTTAGTAGATTTTTTGGGCGCAAAATTATTTGCAGAGTTCTACTCACAATGCCTTCCGGATTACACGCCTGTATACCCTGATGGTTTATGCAGCCTGCTTAAATATAATTTCTTTGCATCTACTGAAAGAAACTTGGTAATGCTTATTGGTGAGGAGCAGCCTCCAGTAGACGATATCCCAGCATATTATGAGATATGTGGTGATATCCTAGATTTCGTAGAGAGTCTTGGTTGCGCTAACATATTTGTAGTAGATGGAATACCAGTAACGTATCCTCAAAGGGTAATCTATGTTGCTGGCTCTTCAAGAAGGCTTATTTCAGACCTTGTTGCCATGGGAGCCAGAATATATACTGGTGGGAGAATAATTGGTTTATCAGGTCTCCTCTTAGGACTGGCCAAACTGCGTGGGATCAGCGGGGCGTGCATCCTCAGCCCAGTAATTAATATTGTCTCTGATAGAGATGCAGCTCTCAGCGCATATAGTTTCTTGAGAAGAATTCTAGGACTTGGTCTTGAAAAAACTATATAGAGGCTCCGCTTCTGATCTTCTCAAGTTTCTCCCTTATCATCTTATTCGCCAGAGATGGGTCAGCCTTACCCTTCGTTAGTTTCATAAGTTGCCCTACAAGATAGTGTACGGCTTTCTCATCACTAAGGGCGTCTTTAACAGCCTTAGAATTCTCGGCGAAGACCCTATCAACAAGTTCCCTTAAAACCTTCTCATCCGATATCTTTATGAGACCCTCTTCCTCCACTATTTTTCTCGGATCCTTTCCGGACACGATCATTATTGGAAGAATCCTTTTTGCAATTTTTCCGCTTATAACGCCCTCATCAATTAAGCATATCATATCAACAAGCATCTTCGGCGTTATCTTAGACTCATATAGCTCAAGATTATTCTCATATAAGTAGCGGAGCAGGTCGCACATCATCCAATTACTTATTTCCTTAGGTTTATTGTATAGATTGACGCACTCTTCAAAGAAGTCAGCCAATTGCTTTGAGCTAACAAGAACCTCGGCATCATATTTTGGAAGACTATACATGCTCATGAAACGTTTAACCCTATCATCTGGGAGCTCCGGCATCCTAGACTTTATTTCTTCAATCATCTCTCTAGTTATCACTACTGGGACTAAGTCTGGCTCGGGGAAATATCTATAGTCCTGCTCCTCCTCCTTAACTCTAAGGGATATTGTGACCCTACGTACCTCATCCCAATGCCTGGTTTCCCGCTTAACAGTAACACCCTTCTCAAGTAGACCTCTCTGCCTAACAATCTCAAAATTCAGTGCCCTATCAACCTCCTTGAAGGAAGTTATATTCTTCACCTCAACCCTAGTTCCGCCGGCTAGTGATATGTTTGCATCGCAGCGCATTGATCCCTCAAGACTACCATCAAATATGCCTAGGTGCTCGAGAATACTTCTAAGCTTCTGTAGGAAGAGCCTGGCTTCTTTAGGCGAAGACATGTCTGGCTCAGTAACTATTTCAAGTAGCGCTATGCCGGAGCGATTATAATCTACAAGGGTGTAAGGCGATTTATCTATTGGACCAAGGTGAACTAATCGCCCAGGATCTTCCTCTAAGTGAACCCTGCTTATCCGTATCTTCTTTGTCTTCCCTTGTTCCTCAATGTATAGGTAACCATCAGCGGCTAGTGGAAATCCGCCAGCCTTATCATACTGGGTTATCTGAAAATTTTTTGGGAGATCTGGGTAAAAGTAGTTTTTTCTAAAGAAAATCATTCTCTTAGAGATCTTACAGTTTAATGCTAGAGCCGCCATGATAGCATATTCAACCGCCCTCTTGTTTAAGACTGGAAGGGAGCCGGGCAAGCCTAGACAGACAGGACAGACAAGAGTGTTGGGTTCCTTACCCCTATAATCAGAAGAACATGCACAAAAGAGCTTGGATTTTAAGCTAGTTATCTGTACATGAACTTCAAGCCCTATCTTAACGCTCTCCTCAGCACTCTGCATAATTAATCATCTTTAAAGGTTAGTGTTAATTCCAAAATATCAAGAGTTAAAATATCATATAAAAGTCGTTCTCATTAAATGGGTATGGCATTTTCTATGAAAGGGGATTTTTGAGGAAAATCTAAAGTAAACACTAGATTAATCTTATTAATTAGTTTAGTAGTGAAAACAGATATTATTCTATCTAGGTGAAGAATAGATAGATGAATGCGGATGCTTTACGGAAAATCGCTTGGATTCTTATTCTGGAGATATTGTTTGCCGGGGCATATATTTCGCTGACAAAAGGTCTCTTTGTAATATATTTGGCTTCAACGGGATACGGTATTGAAAATATATCTTTAGTAATGCTCTTATCTGCACTAGTGTCCGCAATTTTTGGAGATCTTCTTTATGAATGGCCTCTCTTCATAACAAAGAAAATAAAGGCTAAATTGGTTATTTTTCACGCTCTCGAAAGAATTACATGGATATTAATCCCATTAGCGTAAGATATGCTGACGATTTCACTCTTATATTCTATACAATTAGTTTCCTCATCTATCATTAGCATCTTCATATCCTATATAATTTATGGTTCATTTATGGAGGAGACCATAAAAGAAGTTACTGCTAAAAGATCTACTGCCAATGGTATATCAAGCATAATAGGATTCATGGCTGGGATAGCTCTACTTGCCTACTCCCACCTCAGAGTAAATTTAAGTACATTTTCATGATAGGGGCTCTGATAGGCTTAATCTCAACATTAATTATTAGCATGTTAGATCTATCGCATCTAGAGAGGAAGGAACCTCCGAAATCTTTTGAGGAGCCGGAGAAAATATTTTCATCATCCTTCTTCTCAATAATGTTCCTCTCTGGTAGCAGTTTCTTAGGGATTGCACGGGATCCTTACATAATTAGGTATCTAGGCGGAGCCGACTATATAGCATTCTCTAATGAACCTAGTTGGGACAATACTGAACATAGTCGCATCCCTCTTTTGGGGAAGAAAAACCCTTAAAGCGCTCCGTACAAGCTTAATTTTAAATGCCCTCGGACCAATACTCATACACCGTGACCAATAGCTCATATAGCCATAAACGCTTATACCTCATTCACATATGGTGGAGCAAGCTTTATCCCAGCATTCCTGTTCGCGAGGTACAATAAGTGGTTCGGGGCAATCATATCTAGCATCCTTCTTGTAACATTTAATAATTGTGCACAGATCATAGTCTCTTCCATAGGACTGCTTATTAAGGAAACTTCATCACAATATTTCTAGTGGCTCTAATGGCTAAAGTCATGGCAGTACTTCTAGCATCATTTGTTATTCCTGAGACTGCAATAGTTCCAGAGAATCTTGCCAGGACATACTCGCAAATATTATATAACAGTAATTTAATGGGATATCATCTGGGGGTTGAGCTCTCAAAGGAGACAATAGTAATGGCACTTAGATTCTTGGCGCTTTTATCAGTTATAATAACTTTATATATAATATACTATATCTTATGGCTGCTGATAAATCTAGGATAGAATCGTAGGGCGAAGGTGTTTTATAGGGGGATTATTTGCAAGAGGAAGATCTCTTAAAAATGTTAGGAGAGGTACTCAAATAACCATGGAATTCATTCGTATTCTACCAAGAATACTCATAACATTAGTAGTTTTAATCATTGCATTTATAATAATTAGAGCATTAAATATCTTTCTTAGAAAAGCGCTTAGGCTTGCGAAAATAGATGACGCATTTACTCGTTTTTCAGGTTTTTACTTCCCTTACCTCTAGAAAAGCTCATTATAATCTTAGCTGACACAGGAATAATTTTGACAGCATTTTATATTATAGCGGGCTTATTCCTCGAGCCACATTACATGCAATTAGTCAACGAGGGGATATATTATGGTGCACGAGTAATCAGCATAATAATTATAACACTAGTTATCTTCGCTATTTTTAATGCTGTAATTATCAGAGTTAAGGTTGACCTCCGCATTAGAACCTATCCGCTAATAATATTAATGCTTTTAGTCGCCGCAATGCTAATCGACGTAACCGCGCTCAGCAGTGAAATAAAAGGGCCCTTGCGCTGGGACTATCCCTTGGAGTTGGTGCGCTCAGATAATATTTAGCGAGTTTTATAGAGTGATGGTCTGCTTTAAGTCATATCTTATACTTAGGAGTGGTTCGAGGTAGAACTTTACTTCCCAGTTCTTCAGTTCAATATATATAAGCTTACATTTACTATTTCTACACTCAAATTTCCCGGATAGATTAACTCGATATAGTAACTTACCACATAATGGGCACCTAAGCTTTAAATTGGGCCCCCCCTTCCCTCTAAAGTAAAGACTTATCCTACCTTTGTTTTCTTCAACCCAATTTTTAAACATATCAAGAAAAGGCTTTGGAGAAACTCCTTTATTAAGGGACATATCATCCGAGTAATTCTTGAAATGATAGTGGCGTAATGGCTGGTCAACACATGTATAAAGGGTAAGAATTAAATTTTCAAAGGATTTTGCTAAAACCTAAGTTATCTCTTAAGAATCTTATTGAAAATCACGTAGCACTTTTCTAGCACATAATTGATATTTTGTATCGTATCATTCCCCAATTCTACAAGATCTCTTTCAGCGATATCCATAATAATCTTTGAGAGTTCCTCTGGTAAATAATTTAAATATCTTGCGAGCCCTACTCTCACTTCACCTCCAAAGTTTTTATCGATAAGTAGCGGAGCAGTGCACCCCACAACCTTTAGCGACGATGCTATACATAGCACCTCGAGAAGACTATTACCTTTTGAGAGAATCCATGATAAAGTCTCCTCAGTGTTATCTTTCTGCAAGAATTTTACATATTCAACCTGATCACTTTTATATCCACAGGTATATAAAAGGCGTGTGACTTCATAATCTTTAATAGCGGTTGAAACTAAGTAGAGTATATCCCTGGCATATTCTATTGGAATATTGAACTCTTCCATCGCTTTAAATAAAGGTAATGGAAGAGCTAAAAGATAATATTCCAAACTTCCATGTAGAACTGTATGTCCAACCTCGTGGCGTATCCCCCCAACCTTAACCATTTCTGGCAGATTCTTCAGCTTATCAAGGAATAAAGTGATCCTTGGGATACCCCTCCACGCATCATGCGTAGCAAAAAATCTTTCCTCAAATGGTGTTGTTGAGACGCCTAAGCTCATATACTCTCTCATGAGGAAGGATTTTGCCAAAGACGAACTCTCAAAAATGTAAAGATCAACCAGCGATACTTCATGTGGCATAAGCCTATTATAGCATTCTTCCATGGTACTGAGTATCGTAAATAAATCGTTATCGGAAATATTGCCATATTTAAATATGGCGATCCTAACCAAACCATTCACCACCTTATCAATTACATCCCCCTAAAACAGGGTTAGATTCATGTAGTATACCCCTACTAGATGGAAAAAAGTATTTGAGCAAACCCATTCTAAGTATTTTATAAGCTTTTCCTTAGTTAATAATAGCTTAGCATTGCTGGGAAGAGTTAAGATAGCCTAAAATCTTATACTTCTGGGTTATCTAGATACGCCAGTCTTGAACCCCATATAGGATCAGGACCCATCACATCCATGACTCTTTGGACAGCCTCGCTAAAACTTAAACCTTCTTCATAAACTAGCCTAAGCAATTTTAATGCGACTTTATCCGTGTATTCCAGGTCTACGTAACCATCCCAAGCTATTATCTCCTTAGCACCCTTCTCAAAAAGTTTTTCTATTGCGTACTCTGAGTTTGTGCCATTACACCCCATTAATATTATAGTTGAGCCTCTAAGCCCATCCTCACTCCCAAGAAGGTCGGCACGCAGGGCAAAGTATAGTCCCTCATTGCTATCGAATGTGTAAGCCTCCCTATACGCGCCATAATATTGCTCATATAAATATTTATCCTTACTATAAGGCTCGGCGCTGAAGAGATATAGGAAACCATGTTTTATGTCGATGGCGCTGTGGACTCTTAATATGACTAGACCATATCCTCCAAAGTCATCAAGGAGCCTTATAGTAACTTGGCTTCCATTAAAAAATTCAACCTTTAAACCAGCGTTGACTAGTACTTCACGCGCTCCCTCTAGAAATGCTGGATTAGGTTTTGTAAGTCCGATGCTATCTATTATGACAGCCCTCGAAAAATCCACACCACCTTCTTCTAATGAGGGTGGTTGGCTCTGCATAATCTGAAAGTAATATGCAAGAAAAATCGCGAATACTGTAAGGGAGAGTGCTACGATAAGTCCTTTTAGAGTAGTATGCTTTCGATATTTTCTTCTTCTAGTTTTCAAATATATCACTTTGATGAGAGTATTATATTGAAAGGTATTTTTAGTGTAAAGCAGTATAAATGAATGAGGCACCTATAAATGCCTAAAACATGATTGTTTCTTCTTTTATTCCATTCTTTGTTATCAGCAATATATCAATTCCATCACCGCTCATAGCATCGCGGCTTATCGCGGACTTTATAGCCTTTATAGCCAGGGTTTTTCCCTCTTCAACTGTCATTCCTTCTCTATATTCACCCTCTAATACGCCGATAGCTATCTCAGCTCCAGAGCCAACTGCGGCATACTTATCTAGTATTGCTGATCCTAGGAGATCAAGCACGTATAGCGAGGGACCCTCATCATCAACGCCGCCAATTATAGTCTCAGTTATATAGGGGAGCAGTCTACTGCTAAAAAGCAGGTTAGACATAACCTTTGCCGCAGCTTTAACACTTATCGGGCGTCTAACCTCAAGCTTAAACAGGTTTGCGTAAACTCCAACCTCGCGTATAAGAACCTGCATATCAGAGACCAAACCAGCGCAGGCCGCACCTATATGATCAGCTATCTTAAAGACCTTTTTAGCAGAGCGACTCAAAACAAAGTTTCCATATGAGAACCTTTTCTCAGATGCCAATACTACACCATCAGAGCATACTATTCCAACAGTTGTTGCTCCAGGAATTGTTAGGTATTGAGCCAATGTAATGCCTCTCCTACATGGGAATAAGATTGCAGAGTTAATATATTTTTTGGATCTATAAGATTTAGCTTTGTTTTTTAATTTCACAAAACCTAGTATTATCAAAGATAACTTAGTAAAGAATATTTTCACTTAATACCACTCGGTAACCAATTACGGGTATTCCCTCTTCTAACAATAGCTTTTTCCGCTTTTCGATCTCAGAGATAATCTCACCAACTATTCGACCATCAGATCTAACGACTCTATGGCATGGGATTATCGGTGGGAGTGGGTTCTTATGTAATGCATTTCCAATAGCCCTAAATGCCCTAGGATGACCAATCTTTTCTGCTATACGCTTATACGTGGAGACCTTGCCCTTAGGTATCTCAAAAACAGCTAGCAAAACATTTCGCTCAAATTCCGTCATATTTAAAATGAATTTAATTAAGTCTTCCTCACTATCTATACTAGTCCAGCACATTTAAACCACAATAATAAATATTTTATAAAGCTTCGAATTTAAATTAATAAATCTATCCGCTGTGATTGTGAAATAAAAGAGATCGAGAGAGGAAGTAAAGTAAAAGAGGGAGTAATATGAGATTTAATAGGGCGCTTTATATTGGGCGTTTCCAGCCATTTCATCTAGGTCACCTTGAAGCCATAAAATATATTCTCAATAACACTAAGGAAATAATAATTGTTGTTGGAAGTTCTCAGGAGAGCCACACATTGGAGAATCCCTTCACCGCTGGCGAGAGGATTTACATGGTCAGGTCGGCGCTGAACGAAATGGGTATTGATCCAAGCAGATATTACATTATCCCGGTTACAGACCTCGATATTCATAGCTTATGGGTTTCACATGTATGCTCCCATGTTCCCAAATTTGATGTAGTTTACTCTAATGAGCCATTAACTAGGCGACTATTTATTGAGAGTGGCTTCAAGGTTGAATCCATACCATTTTATAGGAGGGATGTCTGCTCAGCAACGGAGATCAGACGTAGGATGCTTCTAAATTTAAACTGGGAGGAGCTTCTGCCTAAGAGTGTCGCCACATATATTAAAGAGATAAATGGGATTGAAAGGATAAGGGATCTTGCGAAAACTGATGAGGTTGTTCTGAGCTAAGAGTTTTGTTGATCGAATGAGAGCGATATCTTATGAGTCTTTTCAGCGGCAATTTTAATAGCTTTCATAAATGCATGTCTTACTGGAAAACTCTCTAGCTCAAATAATCCTTCTATAGTAACCCCGCCCGGAGTCGTAACCATAGCACATATCTCGGAGGGAGTTTTCTCACCTTCAAGAATTAACTTACCAGTTCCTATCATAGCTTGCGCAACTATTGCTAGAGCCAAATCTCTTTCGATGCCAATCTCTAGACCAGCATACATCATGGCTTCAGCTACAAGTGATATATAAGCTGGTGCACATCCATTCAAGGCAGTTAACGCATCCATCTGTTCTTCGTTAACCCTAGCAGTTCTCCCTAGAGCATTAAGTATCTTCTCAACAACCCTAAGATCTTCTTCATTTACATCTGACTCAGCCGAGTAGGCTATAAAAGCCTCGCGGACAAGCACGGCTAAGTTTGGCATAGCTCTAATTATCTTCGCTCCAGAGACTATCTTCTTAAGGAAGTTTATTGGCACAGCTGCCGCTATAGAAATTAGAATTTTGCTCTTTATCTCTTCACTAACTTCTTTTAGCGTCTCCTTAACATCCTTTGGTTTAACGCAAAGTATAATGACATCAGCTTGCTTAACAGCCGCTTTATTATCCCCTGTAACTCTTAAACCCATATTCTCAAGCTCGTGTATACGCTCAATTCTCTTCTCAGCAACTATAACCTTATAACCGCTTGAAATCAAGCCTCTAGCAATAGCTTCTCCGAGAATGCCACCGCCTAAAATGGTAATTAACATCCAGCATCGCCCCAATGTATAGTGAACTACAGATAAAAATTAAATGCTAAATATAAATTTCTGTTTTCTAACATTTCATTAATTATTAAAGATTAATTCTGGGATTTGCTATAATGTGTGATTGAGGGGTGTAACGTTGCCTTTATGTCGTTTCTGGCTACTAGACATAAATTATGAGGTGAGAGAGCATAGTCCTGAGGTCTGGCTTTGGGGCATAGATAGTGAGGGGAAGAGGATTTTAGTCATAGATAGAGGCTTCATACCATATTTTTATGTTCTCCCTAAGGAGGGAGAGGATGTTGGGAAGCTTGCCGAAAGAATGAAGCAAGTATGCGCCAGCCTGCCCCATATAATTGGCTTAGAAATCGCGGAACGTAAGTATTTTGGAAAACCCGTAAAAGTGATTAAAGTTTACTGTCGCAATCCAGATGTTATTCCAGAGTATATTAGAGCTATCTCGACAGTTAAGGGAGTTGGCACCTTTCTTGAAGATGATATTAGATATTCTATGCGCTACATGGTTGACAATAACATCATCCCATGTGGCTGGCATGAAGTGGAAGTTGAAGAAGAACCTAACACGCTCAGTCTTCAAGTTGATAAAGTATTAGTTGCAAAGTCAAGACCTAAGTATCTGCCAGAGATAATTGAAGTCCCTAAACTGAAAATTCTAGGCTTTTCGATGATATGCTACAGCCGAAGGGGTTCACCGAAGCCTGAGAGAGACTCCATTGTAATTATTTCGGTCATAACGAGTACTGGTGAAGAGAGACAGTTTATTTCGGAGAAGACTGAGGAGGATGGGAAAATCATTAATGATTTCATAGAATTTGTAAGAGACTTTGATCCTGATATAATTGTTGGCTTTGAGACTAACAGAAGGGATATACCATATTTAATGGTTAGAGCGAAGGCAAATGGGTTATCACTGAGGATCGATAGAGCGAACAGTGAACCTCACACGAGCACATATGGACATGTTTCCATAACTGGTAGGGCAAACATAGATCTATTTGATTACACAGATGAATTTCCTGAGGTTAAAATTAAGAACCTAGAGAATATAGCTGATTATTTGGGGATCATGAAGATTGAGAATAGGACGTTGATTGAGGATGTTGAATATGCCCATTATTGGGATGACCCTGCAAAGAGGCCAGAAATATTGAGGTTTTCTATGGATAATGCGAGGTGTATAATGGGTATAATTAAGACGATTCTAAATTTTGCGATTCAGTTATCGAGTCTGGTTGGTTTACCGTTGGATCATGTTGGCACAGCGGCGGTTAGCTTTAGAGTCGAATGGTTCCTGATACGTCATGCATATCAAATGGGAGAATTGGTGCCAAAGAAACTTGAGAGATCTTATGCTCCGTATGCAGGTGCCCTCGTCTTGGAGCCAAAGCCTGGAATCCACGAAAACATCGCCATTTTAGACTTTAAATCAATGTATCCCAACATAATGATAACATATAATATTTCGCCAGACACTTATGTGCCAATGGGAGAGCCGGAGTCAGATGTCTATGTGACGCCAGAGGTTAATCATAGGTTTAAGAAGGAGCCTCCCGGATTTTATCATGCGGTCCTTACAAAACTCATTAAGGCAAGGGATTATGTAAGGGCTGAGCTTAAGAAGGTTGAGAATGGATCAACCAAGTATAGACTTCTAGATGCCCGTCAAAAGGCGATTAAAGTAATTGCTAATGCAACATATGGTTATGCTGGATGGATAGGTGCAAGATGGTATATTAAGCCAGTTGCCGAGGCCGTTACTGCTTGGGGCAGACATATAATTATGAACACCATTAAAATCGCTAAAGATTTTAGCCTAGAGGTAATCTACGGCGATACGGACAGTATATTCGTGAAGAATGATCAAGATAAAATAGAAAAGTTATCTAAAATTATTGAGGAGAGATTCGGTCTAGAAATAAAGCCAGACAAGATATACCTACGAGTACTGTTTACTGAGGCGAAGAAGCGCTACTGCGGTTTAATGCCGGATGGTAGACTTGACATAGTTGGATTAGAGGTCGTTAGAGGGGATTGGGCAGATGCTGCAAAAAACGTTCAAGAGAAAGTCTTAGAGATAATTCTGAAGGAGCAGCCTCTTAGAAAAGCCATAGAGAAAGCTATAGATTATGTGCGCAAATACATAATGGATTTAAGGGAGAAGAAGATTCCATATCGTAACTTAGTAATTTGGAAGACACTGACAAAGTCTCCTGATGAGTATGAGGTAAAGGCGCCGCACGTTGAGGCTGCAAAGATTCTTCAGAGGGAAGGCTGGACATTAACTGTTGGCGATAAAGTTGGCTATATCATAATAACTGGCTCAGGTAAGCTTCATGAACGGGCCAAACCATACATCCTAGCATCATATGATGAGGTTGACATAGAACACTATATAACAAATCAAATTATACCAGCAGCACTAAGGATACTATTATTATTCGGCGTCAGGGAGAACGATTTAATGCCACCTAAGACGGGGAGACCACAAACTCTGCTGGAATTCTTTAGAAAAAGTTAACATACTCTTAGGGGTTAGTTGAGTATATCTTCAAATGTTAGTAGGGAAACTCCTAGAGGCTGCTTTATAATGTCTGAAATGCGGGCACCAATAAGATACTTGATATTTCTCTCATTGGCTATGTCAACAAGTCTTTGAGTTATTATCCCATCAAAAACTACCGTGTTTATATTTTCCATCTCCTTCAGTTTCTCAGCAAGCTCGCTCACTGGAAGTCTACCAACCCTTTCCATCTTATTATTAAAGAGGATTGCCTCAAAAGTCCCCTTAAGCTCGTTCGCTGCCTCAACTATCTCTCTTGCCACAAGGATTTTCTTATGCTTCTTCTTTCGTTCAAGTATCTCCTCAACGGGGATCTTATTACGCAAGGCCTCCTCTATTTCTTTAGCAGATAACTCCTCAACTTCCTTTCCCCTTGGGGCCCTAGCCACATATTTTATATCGGCAACATTTAATAGCTCTTTTAGAATAAGGTCTCCGCCATGATCACCATCTAAGAAGGCTGTTGCCTCCTTCTCTCTAGTTAACCTTATGACAGTCTCAGGTATTTTAATGCCCTCTAGCGCTATAACATTATATATGCCATGTTTTACTAGGTTTATTACGTCCGCTCTGCCCTCGACAATAATTATTTCCTTTGCGGAATCTGCTTCCGGACCAGCTGAAAGCTTTTCAGGTCCATACTCTCTCACCTTCGCTATTCTAACCATCTCTGAGACTTCTCTTAGAATCTCCTCAGTTTCTGGCAATGTCTCGAGATTCCACTTCTGAAGTATCTCTTTTGCTCTCTCAATTATAGCCTTACGCTTAGCTTCCCTAACATCCTCAATTTTTTCTAAAGTTATTTTAGCAATACATGGCCCAATTCTATCTATGCTTTCAACACTTGCAGCTATAATTGCCGTTGAAACTTTATCTAGGCTGGTTGGAATAATTATTACTCCTGTTGTTTTATTATTTTTCTGAGAGGTTACCCCAACCTCTATTCTGCCAACTTTTCCAGATTTCTGAAGTTCTCTCAAATCTAATTCAGCTCCAAAGAGCCCCTCCGTTTGACCAAAGATCGCACCTATTACATCCGGTTTTTCAACTATTCCATCAACCTCAAATCTTACCTTAATTATGTATTTCATCGTCGATGAATATGAACTCATAAACCATTAACTCCTGAATAATGGATAATGTGAGTTAATAACATTAATCTTTCATACCGAATTTTATTTTTCTCAGATATATATTTATCCTTTCCCTACTTTCTTCTTAAGGTTCTCTAGGCAGGCAATTAATCCCTCTATGTCCTTTACGTCATCGCTGAGCAGCTCACATAGATCCCTCCAAAACCTTAAGTTGACTTTAGCCCTCATTCCCTCAAGGGATTTGTATAAGCGTTCTGCCAGCTCTCTCCCCCTTCTATCAAAGTCCGTTAACAGTATAATTTCTCTATTTAAAGAAGACAATTCATCTATGATTTCCTGAAGAGTTTTCCTGTTAGACTTAACGGCTATTATATTGCTGTTAATTCCAATAGTCTTAAGGGAGACTACATCTTTTTCTCCTTCAACAATTAATAATGCGCCTGCGGAGACCTCCTCTTTAAGTCTCTCAATCAAATAGTTTAGTTTTTCAAGCTTTCTCTCAAGATGCGCCATACCTATCATCAGCTCTTCACTAGAACGTTTATCCTTTATTGGGCTTAAAAACCCGATTATCACTATTGGTTTATGCTCTAGTTTTAAGCATATCCCATGTCACACCAGTCAAATTGGCATCAAATCTCTCCGCCATGCCCCAAAACAGTGCGGCCGCATCATGTCCCTAGCCTTTTCAGCAATATTAGCTATATGCCAGTGGCGTAGGTCTACGATTAAGTTTAAGAGATCTGCCCATAACGAAGATATGAATCCGGGAACGTGTAAATCCCCTTTAATGACCTCAACGTGAAGCTTATACATCCTATCTATGAAGCAAAACAATAACTTATTAAACTTAAAAAGAGTATTATTAATTAAAAGAGTATTTCAAAGGGGAAGCACGCCATTAGTGTAGAGATGTCGGTTCAGTTGGGTGAAGAATTAAAGGCTCTCCTTCACTCTCTCTTAAAGAATAAAGTTGCTAATATTTTAGCCAGCTTAATCTATGGAGCATACGCCGGAGGATATGCAGATGAGAAGAGCGCAATAGAAGTCTTAATTATAGTTGAATCAAACAAGGTGGCTTTAAGGCGTCTATCTGAGCGGATCGCGAACAAAAAGGTTCACCTACTAATAGTTGATAGAAAAAGCTTTGAGAATGACGTCAAATATAAATATTTTGGTGGAATATTCTCTGAAAATTTAGTAACACCTTATAAGCCGATTATAGGTGTGGATTATTTATGGAGCCAAGAAGTTAAGGTAAAAAAGAATATTGTGAGCAGTATCCTGAAAAACCTAGTTTTAGGATTTCCTGAGATGTCAAGAGACTTTCTCATTAAACCTGAGTATTTCATGCATGAGTATTTTATACGTAGGTCGATATTATTTCCACTAATTTCATGTCGCTTCTTAAATGTTCTCGGAGGAAGCGATGGGAAGAAGAACGTCGAGATCATGATGAGAGGTTTTAAAGCGGCAATAAAAGAGCTCATTAATGAGGGGGTTTTACAGGAAGTTGACGATGGCTTCCTAAAAATCTCTGAAAAATACGTTATGAAAGTTAAAAGATTCCGTCATTATTTAGCGAATCTATTCAATATTATCAGAACCAATATAATTTATTATATTATGAGATTCTTTCCAGAAATTAGAGAATCTTTTATAGAGGAAAGCAGACTATATAAAGTGCATCATTCAAAAAATTTCTCCAAAATCTCTTTTAGAATGCTTGAAAGTAGTAGGAGATACATTTTTGTACCAACGGCGTTAGGTCTGATACCATTTACTGAAAATCTGAGCATAAGAGAATTCATTAATAAGTATATCCTCGAAAAGTCTATCTCAAATTATAGTTTAAAAAGATTAGGTGGAGTTCTGAACAGTGTATATATGCTAAGGTTTCTTGATGATAAGGGGGAGAGAAAAGCTGTTGTTAAAGTGTTTAAGGACTGGTATAGCTGGAAATGGTTTCCCATAGCTCTTTGGACACTTGGAGCAAGAAGCTTTGCCGTGCTAGGGAAAACAAGGCTTGAGAGGGAGTATAGGATGAATAGGTTTTTATCCTCTCATGGAATCAATGTTCCAGCAATAATCTACGCTAATCCAGAAGAGAAAATTATTATTCAAGAGTATATTGAGGGGGCGGCAACATCCAAGATAATAAAGCAATTGCAGAGATCTTCGGAAGATGAAAGGAAGAATCTCATTGAGATGATTAAAAAAATAGGATGTGAGATAGCTAGGGTCCACAGATTAGGCGTTTCTATTGGTGATTGTAAACCAGAGAATATAATAGTAGCATATGATGGAAGAGTATTTTTTGTGGATCTTGAACAGGCAGAGGAGGGAGCGGATCCAGCATGGGATATAGCCGAGTTTCTCTATTATTTGGGATATTATGTCCCGCTGCCAGCAAACATTATTGAGGAAATAGTTAGGGGGCTTATAAGTGGCTATATTATGTCAGATGGAAATATGGAGAATATAAAAAGAGCGTTATCAATTAAGTATATAAGAGTATTTAGTTTTTTCACGCCACCACATGTAATCTTAGCCATAGTAAGCTCGTGCAAAAGAATATTGGGGATGTTAAATTGTAGTTACGTGGGAGTTAAAATTGGGGGTTAAAATATCCTTTTATGGCGGTGTAAATGAAATTGGTGGCAACAAAATTTTGATAGAAGATAGCGGTGTGAGTCTCTTCTTTGATTTTGGGACACCTTTTTCCTTGAGAGAGAAATTTTATTCCACGCCTTTCCTCCTGCCTAAAAGCGGCTCTGAGCTAGTTAAGATTGGACTATTACCGAATCTTAGTGGAGTATATTATTTCGATGAAGCCGAGAGATGTATTGACGCAGTCTTTATCTCCCACTCCCACATGGATCATTCAGCTCACATATCATTTCTTAAGAGGGATATACCAATCTATTGCGGTGAGACAACAGCCCTCATACTCAACGCCCTCAACGAGATGCGCCAAACAAGTGTAGAATTTAACCTTGATGGAATAAAATTTAGAAAATTCCGTACTAATGACAAAATAAAAGTTGGTTCTATAGAAATTGTGCCAGTACACGTGGATCACTCCGTTCCTGGATCCTATGGCTTTCTCATATATACATCCTCAGGCCCAATAATATATACTGGCGACTTCAGAATGCATGGACAGAGACCAGAATTAACCGAGGATCTCCTCACATTTTCAGCTAAAGAGAGGCCAGAAGTAGTCATATGTGAGCACACAAATATGACTGAAGTTGAAGTCTCCTCAGAGCGTGAAGTTATGGAGAAGCTTAATACCGTTGTTAGTAATACTTCCAGTCTGGTCCTAACCGAATTCTCTTATGCCGATGTTGATAGACTGAGATCATTCCATGAGATAGCGTCAAAAAATGGCAGGCGACTTGTAATTACCGCTAGACAAGCATACCTTCTACATGCATTAAGCATGGATAGACACTTGAAGGTTCCAGAACTAAAAGATGTTCTGTTATTCCAGAAGGAAAAGAAGAGGTATTTTCAGTGGGAGCAGAAAATTATGAGCTGTAGTGAACTCATAAGTCACCGGGAAGTATCTAGGAGGCAGAGTGAAATAATAATGTGCATGCCCTTCTTCGACCTTAACTGGCTTACCGAGATCGACCCCCTTCCAGGAAGCTGCTACATTCTCTCAACTTCAGAGCCATTTAATGAAGAGATGGAAATAGACTTTAATAGACTTATAAGTTGGCTGGAATATTATGGTCTACCTCAATACCATATTCACGTTTCTGGACATATAACGCCATTACACCTCAGAAAGTTTCTTGATGCGGTTAAACCGAAAAGGATTTTCCCGGTTCATGGCGAGCATCCAAGGCTTCTCAGCAGATTTTTAAGCGACTTAGGATGTAAGATAATCTTGCCAGAAAAGGGTAAAGTCTACGAAATATAATTTATCCATTCTAGGCAGGAGACCATACGGTGGTATCTAATGCAACGAGAAGAAATTTTGGATAGGATTAGAAGAGCCATTGTAAGCCTTGATATCGAAAACATTCAAAAATTATGTATAGATGCCATCGAAGCTGGTATACCAGCCTACAAGATTATAATGGATGGGTTCTCTAAGGGCTTAGAGATTGTTAGTGAGAAATATGAGAAGGAAGAGTATTATTTAGCGGAACTCGTTGTGGCTGGCGAAGTCATTAAGGAGGGTATGAAAGTTCTTGAACCATACCTAAAAGTCGGCGAGGTTAAGAAGATCGGTAAGGTAGTTATTGGGACTGTTAAGGGCGACCTACATGATATAGGCAAGAACATTGTTGCAACGCTATTGAGAGCATCTGGCTTAGAAGTAATAGACTTGGGAGTAGACGTGCCTCCTGAAAGATTTGTTGAGGCAGTTAAAGAATATAAGCCCAATATCGTCGCCATGTCAGCGCTTCTAACGACAACTGTGAATGAGATGGAGAATGTTATCAAGGCGCTTAAGAAGGCTAGGCTAAGAGATAAAGTTAAGGTGATAGTCGGCGGCGCCCCAATAACTGATGAATTTGCTAAAAAAATTGGAGCTGATGCTGCCGCAAAAGATGCCATTGAAGGCGTAAATATCTGTAAAGCGTGGTTGTCTGGGGGGTGATTAGTGTTAGCGAATTGAAGCCGCGTGAAAGGATCAAGAGGATCTTACAGCACTGTGAAGCAGATCGTGTTCCAATCCATGATAGTATTTGGCAGGCAACAATCGACCACTGGAGAAGCGAGGGTCTCCCATCTGGGGTCTCCCCAGATGATTATTTTGGTTTTGAGATCGCTATTTTTGAGCCTGATACGAGTCCACGATTTCCTATTGAAGTGCTCTATGAGGATGAGGAGCATATTGTTGAGAGAGACCAGTACGGTGGCATAAGAAAGAACTACAAGGATTACTCTACAACACCTCTAGTTATAGATTATCCATGTAAGAGTAGGGAGGATTGGGAGAAACTTATTAAGCCTAGGTTGGTTGCTGATGATTATAGAGTTGATTGGGTTTCCAGTCTAAGGGCATTTCATCGTGAATATAGCCGTGGGCGCTTTATAATATATGGTGCCACCATAGGGTATGATAGAGCGCAGAGATATGTTGCACCCGAAAGACTATTGAGGGCAATTATTAAGGAGCCAGACTGGGTTATCGACATTTATTGGGCTGATGCTAAGCTCGTTATGGAAATGTGTGAACGGATGATGAGGGGAGGCTTCAAGTTTGATGGGGCATTCCTCCACTGTGATCTTGGATATAAAAATGGCTTATTCTTCTCACCAAAGCGCTTTGAAGAACAGCTTCATCCGATTCTTAAAGAACTATGTAAGTTCTTCCATAATCATGGAATGTATGTTTTCCTGCATTCTTGTGGTCAAGTTAAAGACCTCATACCATACTTTATTGAGGAGGAAATAGATTGCCTACAGCCATTAGAGGTTAAGGCTGGAATGGATCTAGTGGAATTAAAAGAAAAATATGGAGATGAGATTGCTTTTATGGGTGGAATAGATACAAGGCTTATGGCCCTCGGCGATCAAAGGCCAATAGAGGAGGAAATAAAGAGAAAAATAACTGTTGCTAAGGAGGGCGGTGGATATATTTATCATTCAGATCACTCCATACCAAAAAACGTTAGCTTCCAAAATTATAGAAGGGTTATCGAGCTAGTCAAAAGATACGGGAGATATGAATAGAACCAGCTCTGGAATAACCTTTTAAACACCTGCCTAATAACAGAATTATGATGTGATGGGGAGAGGGAATGATAGGCGGGTACGCTGGAAAAATATTAAGGGTTAACCTCTCCAAAAATAAGGTTCGCATAGAAGACCTAGACTTAACACTAGCGAGGAATTTATTAGGTTGCCTTGGCATCGCATCTAAAATTATGCTTGAGGAATTAGATCCAAGTGTAGACCCACTCAGCCCAGATAATAGGCTAGTCCTATTAACCGGGGTTCTAACTGGCTCAACAGCTCCAGCGGCATGCAAATCGATTGTTGTATCAAGATCCCCTTTAACGAACATTTGGGGCGAGTCTGTCTTCTCTGCAAATACTGGAATTGAACTTAAGCGTGCTGGGTATGATATGCTTATGGTTAAGGGTGTAGCGGATAAGCCAGTCTACTTATGGATACACGATAACAACATTGAGATTAGAGATGCAGGCAGCTTATGGGGGATGGACACGTTTACAGCCTGCGAAGCAATTAAAAGTGATCTGGGAGAGAAAAAGGCTGCCGTTGTAAGCATTGGGCCTGCTGGCGAGAGATTGGTTAAGATATCCTCTATTATGAGTGATAATGGAAGGGCGGCCGGAAGGTGTGGCTTAGGAGCAGTCATGGGCTCGAAGAAGCTGAAGGCGATAGCCGCGTTAGGCTCCAGAAACATAAATGTTGCTAACCTAGACCTTCTCAATGAAATACGAAAGGAAATAGTAAGTATTACAAAGAATCGTCTAAAGGGTCTATCTGATCATGGAACCGCTAGGGGTGTTGTAGCATTCGAGGAGATGGGCAACTTACCAATAAAGAACTGGACTAAAGGTAGTTTTCCTAGAGCCGAAAGAATATCTGGTGCAAGGATGACTGAGACGATCCTAGTTGGCAGGAAGGCTTGTTATGCTTGCCATGTTGGATGTGGAAGGTATGTTAAAATAAGCGATGGACCTTACGCCCCCCTAGAGGGCTATGGTCCAGAATATGAAACTATAGCAGCCTTAGGATCCCTCTGCATGAATGATGACCTTGAGGCTATAGCTAAGGCGAATGACCTCTGCAATAGGTTTGGGCTGGACACAATATCTACTGGTGCAGTAATAGCTTTCGCGATGGAGTGTTATGAGAAAGGTGTCTTAACCAAAGATGATACCAATGGGATCGAGTTAAGATGGGGTGATCCCGACGCCATAATTAAAATGATTGAACTCATAGGTCGGAGAGAGGGGTTTGGCATTATATTAGGTGAAGGATCCATAAGGGCTGCCGAGAAGATAGGCAGAAATGCGGAAAGATACGCGATGCATGTTAAGGGCCTTGAGATCCCAATGCATAGCCCATATCGGTTTAAGGAGATGGGACTACAATACGCGGTATCAGAGAGGGGAGCCTGTCACTTAAGAGGTATTTCTATGCTTCCAGCTAGAGGAACTCTTCTCCCAGATATAGGGCTTGAGAAGCAGGTTGATGGATTCTCAATTGAGGGGAAGGCTCATATAGTCAAGGTAATGCAGGATCTATGCCGCGTATTAGATGCCCTAGGAGTATGTAAGTTTGTCTATCTTTTTGGAGGGGTATCATTAAGGGTGCTTGCTAAACTTCACACTGCCGTAACCGGGTGGGAAACAACGCTGGATGAGTTGATGAGAGCTGGTGAGAGAATATGGATCCTCCAGAGAATTTTTAATGTAAGAATGGGTGTTAGGCGAAAAGATGATGCGCTTCCCAAAAGATTTCTAGAAGAACCGTTAAGTGAGGGAGCTGCTAAGGGGCAGATCGTTAATCTAGAGCCGATGCTGGATGAATATTACGTTGAGCGGGGGCTGGATAGTAATGGTATACCAAAGAGGGAAAAAGTCATGGAGCTAGGCTTAAATTTCGCTGTTAGATATATTACCAAGGAAAACAATGATTAGGGTTAAACTTGTGTTTTTAGATGAGGATCTAAGGAAGATCGTTAATGTGAAGGAGGCGGTCTTTGAGCTTTCAGAGAACTCAACCGTTGAAGAGTTACTATTTGCAGCAGCCCTAAAATATAGCGAAAAAATTTTAGATTTTCTATCAAAGGAGGGGATAATTATAATGCTCAATGGACAGAATATAGAGTTTCTAGAAGGAGTAAAAACTAAACTTTCTGATGAAGATAGGGTGGCAATAGTTCCTCCAGTGAATGGTGGCTAAAATTCTATAATGCTCTTAAGAAACAATTCTCATAGCATGTAAAGGTGATAAAATGCCACTTGTTAATGGAAAGGATTTACTTCTGCCAGCCTTTAAGGAAGGAAGAGCTGTCGGGGCATTTAATGCGAATAACATGGAGATCATTCAGGCAATCATATGGGCTGCTGAGGAAATAACTAAAGAAATTGGTGAGCACGTTGGCGTAATAATTCAGGTTAGTCCAGGAGCCGCAAAATATGCAGGGTGGTCGCTCGCTGCCGGGATGGTTAAGATTGCTGCTGCCGAGACTGATGTGCCCGTAGCATTAAACCTGGACCACGCAACCGAGATATGGCAAGTTAAGAGGGCCCTTGATGAGGGTTTCACATCAGTCTTATTCGACGGCTCTTTACTGCCGCTAGAGGAAAATATTCGCCTAACCAGACAGGTTGTCGATATGTGCCATGCAAAGGGAGTTCCAGTTGAAGCAGAAATAGGTAGAATACCTAGAATAGAAGATTACTACA
>JAWAXL010000007.1:0-43500 GCA_038820405.1 Bathyarchaeia archaeon | reverse complement strand
GCCAGCGGTAAGGGCGGAACCGGAAAGACAACTCTTGCAGCCAATATAGCTGTATCGGTAGGGAGCAATATCCAAGTATTAGATTGCGACGTTGAAGAGCCGAATATCCACCTTCTTCTACACCCTAAAATAGTTGATGAGAAGCCAGTTTACAAGATTATCCTATCAGTCAATGAGGGGTATGTGATAATTGTGGGAGATGCGCGATCTTCTGCCCCTATAAAGCCCTCTTCGTTACCCCGATTGAAGTAATTGTTTTTCATGAACTCTGCCACAGCTGCGGCGGCTGCACTTTAGTTTGCCCGAGAGGTACTATCAGCGAGGGAAAGCATATTGTTGGAACCTTAAGGCAAGGATATTTAAATGGCATAGAAATTGTTTACGGTGCGCTCAGGGTTAGGGAGCCGATGGCAACGCCACTAATTAGAAATGTTAAAATGTTAATAAAAAGTATATTGATAGGGCTAAGAATATCATTATTGACGCTCCGCCTGGAGTCTCATGTCCAATGGTTGAGGCGGTTAAGGGAAGTGATTATTGCATTCTCGTGACCGAGCCAACCTCATTTGGATTACATGACTTGAAAATGGCGGTTCGCGTTTTAAGGCGTATGAATATACCCTTCGGAGTCGTCGTCAACCGCGCTGGCATAGGTGATAGAGGAGTTTATGAGTACTGTAAAGAAAATGGAATACCGATTTTACTTGAGATCCCATATCAGAGAAGGATTGCTGAACTATACTCTAGAGGCGTGCCCTTCAGCCTAGAGATGCTAGAGTGAAGGAAGAAGTTTCAGGCACTATTTAACTACATAATAAAGGGAGTTTATCAACAATGAAACAAATAACAATCTTAAGCGGTAAGGGTGGAACAGGCAAGACAACATTGACCGCGGTCTTTGCGGCTCTAGCGAGGAGAGTTGTCGTAGCGGACTGTGATGTGGGCGCTCCGAATCTTCATATGCTCCTGCATCCAGAGATAATTGAGGAACAGGATTTTACTGGCTCTAAACTAGCGATTATTGATGAGACCAAATGCGTTAAGTGTGGTTTTAAGTGTGGTTTATGCCGCGAAAAATGCAGATTTAACGCCATAAACGAGGATCTCAAAGTTGATCAATTCTCATGCGAGGGCTGCGGTGTCTGCGCGCTTGCATGTCCGATGAGCGCTATAACTTTAATTGAGCGGGTAACCGGCCGCATATATATTTCAAGAATAAAATTTGGGTTTATGGTTCATGCTCTACTTGATCCTGGCAAAGCGAACTCTGGAAAGCTTGTGGCCCTTGTTAGAGGGAAAGCTAAGGCCCTCGCTGAGAAAGAAAACATTAATATTCTACTGATTGATGGACCTCCGGGAATAGGTTATCCGGCAATATCTTCGGTAGCGGGTGTAGATATCGGTTTGGTTATTGCTGAGCCTACACTTTCAGGTATCCACGATTTAGAGAGTGCTATTCCTACTAAGACATTTCGGTATTCCAGCTTTGTCTGCGTCAACATGTACGATATAAATCTCAATAATACTGAGAGGATTGAGAGGCTCTGTGAAGAAAACAATGTGGAGGTTATCGGCAGAATCCCCTCTGATCTAAAGGTTACTGAAGCAATTGTTAATGGAAAAACAATTATAGAACATTCCCCAGAGAGCGGCGTTGCAGAAGAGATAAAGAGAACATGGAAGAGAATTCTTGAGTGTGCAGATCTCTATGCTGAAGGCTTAAAGCACTGAGCGGGTAAAATATAGCGTATAAGATCGCTAGCATTTGGACCTGTGCCCTCAAGGCGCTTAGGAAGAAGCCTGGGAATAAACAACCTTCCATATAAGGCATGCACGTATTCATGCGTTTACTGTCAACTGGGCAAAACAACAAATAAAGTTATTAGAAGACGGAAATTCTATAGACCAGAAGATATTTTAACTGAGATTGAAAGGAAGTTGAAGATCTGCGTAGAAAAGGTGAGCACGTTGACTACTTAACTTTTGTCCCAGATGGTGAGCCGACCTTAGATGTTAATTTAGGTAGGGAGATTTCACTTTTAAAGAAGATAGGTATCCACATTGCCGTTTTGACAAACGCTTCTCTGCTCCGGAATAAAAATGTAAGAAAAAGTCTTTTGGAGGCGGATCTTGTATCATTAAAAGTTGATGCTGTTAGCGAGAAATTATGGAGGTTAGTAAATAGACCTTATAAAAATCTTCAGTTAAACAAGATTTTAGAGGGTGTGAGAAAGTTTGCTGAAGAATTTAATGGAGTAATAGTAAGTGAGACGATGATGATTGATGGAATAGTATATAATGGGGAGTTCGAACGTATAGGAAGCTTTCTAGGGGAGTTGAAAAACTAAGCATAGCCTATATTGCTGTGCCCGTGAGACCGCCAGCTGAAAGATGGGTTAAGCCAGCTAAAAGGGAGACCATGAACGAAGCTTTCCAAACCTTCTCTAGAATTCTTGGGGGCAGCAGAGTAAAACTCCTTGTAGAACATGAGGGAAGTGATTTTGCCTTTACCGGGAGGATAGAGGATGAAATACTTAGTATAGCAGCGGCTTCACCCAATACGAAAGGAAAGCATGATGAGACTCCTGAAGAAAGCTAAAGCAGACTGGCATATCATAGAAAATCTTTTGCGGGAAGGTAAGCTAATAAAACTTAAGTACAGCGGAGAAGAATATTATAAGGCTAGCATACGGTAATCAATAATATTTTGCTTAAATCTCTTCACTCTCAACCAGGTTCCTCTTACTACATAAATGATGTTCTCTGAGCCACATATCCTTTGTTAGAAATACCACTGCCACCTTTCCCATAGTAGTCGCACAAACTTAAGGAAAAAAAGAAATGTTATTGGGGGAGGGCCTCTTCTTCCACGACCTCCGCCCGGAGGACCTCTATTTATTCGATGAATCATCATGGACGGCGCTCCGCATCTTGGGCACATATCGGGTTTGGTGTTTCTCGGGAAACCTTTATTATATGTCCGCATCTGCTGCATTGGAAGCGCTTATTTGGCAAGCTCACATTCATGTCCCCGGAGGCCGCCCAATACCCCTCTCAAGCATACTTTTTAGCTCCTTTATCCGCACCTCAATATCCTTTATCTCCTGTTCAATGCTAGTCTTCTCCTCCTCAAGATACTTCTTATAGTCTTCTAGGGCGGCTATCTCATCCTCTATGGAATATGGAGCTGGCGGATATGAATACGCGTAGGGAGGCGGATACCTCCACCAGCGCAAGCACCACCATCTCCTATACGCTCTCGGCCACATTATACTCTTTCACCCTCTTACGCTAATATGGTGGGATCCAATATGGATGCCAAAAGCCCCAGCCGTAGAAGGCGTGTGGTGGATAAGCCCACCACCTTAAAACCCATGGGTATGCTAGAAGACGCCAGCACCACCCGCGCCCAAAGATCCAGCCGGGCCTCTGCCAAGGCGGAAGATAGCTAAATGGTCCTCTACCGGGCCAAGGTCCCACCAACCCCAAGCCATATTATACACTCACCTTATTTTTGTGCTTATGCACATTTTCAATTATGTGATATTGCACAGAAATATATAAATTTTCCGTGTATCCTTATTGAGAACAAGAATGGAGCATAGAGGTGCGAGCTTCGTGTGGTGTCATAGGTTCAGGCATGGTAGTAGGGGAAGGTTACCTAAATCCATAATGTTAGGAATGCAGCCACCCGTAAATAACCTCATTCCCGATCCACTTAACATGCCAGAGCCAATTCTTCTAGACGTGGCTGAGCTAGAAGCTTTTAGGCTAATTGATTTTGAGGGCTTATCGCAGGAAGAGGCCGCGAGGAAGATGGGTGTTTCCAGGGGGACTGTTTGGAGGCTTGTTCAGAGAGCTAGGCGAAAAGTGGCCCAGGCCCTTACTGAGGGTAGACCAATAAAAATTATTTCAGGCATTTGATGAAATCTTCCTATTTCTTTAGTTTGGCTAGGTGGACTAGTGAGAAAAGGGTTGTGGATGCGAGTGCTATTGCGCCTCCTGTAGGAATGTTAAGGTTGTATGAGAGTATTATTCCGGCTATTCCTGAGGTTAGCGCCGCTATAAGAGAGATGATAAGCATCCCACTTATGCTCCGTGTCAGTATTCTTGAGGCTGCGGCTGGTAGGACGAGGAGTGTGACTGAGAGTAATACTCCTACAGCCTTGACAATTACGGCTGTCGCTACGGAAACCGTCACGAAAAGTAATATATCATATAGTTTGACTCTTAATCCAAGCGCCTCGGCTGTATCCGCATCAAAGCATATGTAAATAAATTCTCTGTAAAATATCACTGTGATTAATAATGTGATTATGGATGCTATTGCCAGACCCAGTAAGTCAATATTCGAGATAAGCAATATATCACTTATTAAATATCCATCCACAATAATCTTCTTCTCAAGTGGAAGCCAGCTTCTTATAACTGCATAAATGGTAACGCTTACGGCTAGCAGGGCACTCATCATCATCCCAAGCGCCTGAGGACCGCTTCTTCCTACATGAGCCGTAATTATTGCTACCACCGTACACATCAAAATAACAACGAGGAATGGGTTTATTAGGACTGAAGAAAATGTATGAAGCAATACTCCTAGGGCAGCTCCGCCCAATGCTGCATGTGATATCTCCGGGGTTATATATAATGAGCCCCTTAGGAGCATTATGACCATTATTGGTACTGAGAGTGACATGAAGAATACGCCTATAATAGCCCTTAAGATGAACATTTCAAGCATGCTTATCGCCCAAAATAATTATACGCCTCCCATTCCTCTCAATAAGTTTCAGGTTTGGGTAAACATGTTTTAATCTCTCCTCACTTAAAGCCTCGCTTGGTTCACCATAAGCATATATTCTTTTATTCAAGACCAAAACTTCATCAATTATACTTATTATTGGGTCAAGCTCATGCTCAACGGCGATAATAGTCTTCCCTTCCTTTTTAAATGCTCTAAGAATATCAATCAGATTCTCTTGGCTTTCTAAATCTAGACCAGCAAAGACCTCATCTAAGAGTAGTAGTAATGGGTTTGATGCCAATGCTCTAGCTATTAGAACCCTTTTCTGCTGCCCCCCACTCAGCTCATTAAATGGGCAGCCCCACTTATCCTCCATATTAAGATACACTAGTGCTTTCCCAGCAGCCTTAATATCCTCTTTTGAGACACTTCTTGGCGGGCTCTTCCTAAGCAATATGCCCATCAAAACAACCTCTCTGACAGTTAGTGGGGTTTCATGAGAGATTCTATCTCTCTGCGGGACGTATCCAATAAGATTCCTTACTCCCTCCCTAAGTGGATTGGAACCAAAAACCCTAATTTCCCCTCTAAATGGCTTAATAATGCCAAGTAGCGTCTTCAGTAGAGTTGTCTTCCCAGCACCATTCGGCCCCACAACTAGCAGGAATGAGGGCTTCTCAATCTTAAGATTGATATCCTCCAGCACTATTTGATCATTTAGTTTAACTGAAACATTGCTAAGAGATATTATTGGCGTACTCACGTCCTAATCCCTCCTCCTGAATAGAAGTACTGTCTCAAAAGCAACTACAGCTAAGAGTGATGCTATTATAAATGGGTATATATCTGAGCTGCCAAGGCCTAGGCTGCGTCTTGCAAGTAGGGCACTATATATCTGCCCAGCATTATAATACATTACTGCATCATAGCTCTCTAAGCTGTTAGGTGAAACCGTGAGAATATATGCCACTGGACAACTAGTTTTCTCATAAATTTCTTCAAGCGCCCTCTTAACATTCTCTATGAGTAATGCTGCATCAGAGATAATAACACATGCATATTCCCCGGATTTAAGTCCCTCATAGATGCTCCTTATCATTTCTGGGCGCACATTTCCTTCCTCGCTTATAAGCACGGAGCTAACTCTTAAGCCAATTGTCTCGGCAACATATTGTTCGGTATAGAAGCCTATCACAATACTCTTACCGCGCACACCACCATATTTATCTGATAAACCATTAAGGAAGTTTTTGAGGCTAATCACCCTTCTCTCAAACTCCTCATAATTTTCTGTGACCTTTTGAGACAAGTCGGGCCTTATTTTTGAGATTTTTTCCTTCACCTCTCTAGCTATTATGAGAGCGTTGTCTGGTAGTAGCCAGAAGCCATGTAAGTTTCTCTCCCCATTAAGGTCTAGAATTCTAATTTCATTTAACTTCAGTAGATTTATTGATATCTGGTCTGCGCCAACGCCTTTAGTCTCAGCAACACCTTTAATCAACTCTTCCTCCCATTCTATATGCCCAGTTATGACTATTAGGTCAGCTTTACTTACATTTTCAATAATTTCCGGGGTTAATGTGAAACTGTGCGGCTCAACCTCTCCAGAGATAATTGAGTGAACCTCCCCAACCCCACTGAGTATCGGAGATATTATCATCTTAAGCATCTCAATTGAAACTATTATTCTCACAGGACTGCTGCCAATCTTTTGATCTATAGAAGCAACAGATGTATTTAACCCAGCTATTATGAATAGCAATACTAGGACAACTACTGCAGCAATTACTTTTCTCCTACGCAACATAGAACCCCCTTGGGAATATCCTTATTGTGAGGGCATTTGCTGGGGTGTCCCAGAATCTTACACATAGAATCCACTATCTTATCAGAGAGGTACAGCTCAATTCTATGTGCACACTCGCAAGCTTCATCAAGGCTAACTGAGAGGAATCTATATGCATACGTCTCGAAAACCCTATGATTTCTAATGATCCTACTAATCTCCTTAAAGCCCAAATCGGTGAGTCTCGCACCTTTCCAAGACTCCCTTACAATCATGCCCTTTTCGGAGAGTTTTTTAAGGGTCTCGCTTGCTGTTGCACATGAGATACCTAAATTATTTGCTATATCTAAACTACCTACGGAGCCCTTCTTAGAAAGTAGATCAAAGATAGCTTTAAGATACTCTGCTTCCCTCCTAGTTAACCCTTTACCCAAAATGTAGACCTCCAGTTTAGGTATAATCAAAATTAGGATAATTCTAAATTTAAACCTTTAGTGAAATTTATTAAGAATAGTGTTACTTTTTCTTTAAAATGTAATACAGCGTTAGGAATAATAGTCCAATATACTTGGATATTGGGAAGAACGCCGTGACGCTCGTTAAGAGGGGTGTGTGGAGGGATATAAGAGTTTACATCAGCTCAGAGAAAATTAGAAAGAAGTACTTTAGCAAGGAGGCTATGGAGATCTTTAGATTCTTCATTGGAACGCCGCTTTACCGGGAGTACACGGAGGCTTTACGGTGGCTGCATCCATCATTAGAATTCTTTACGGGAGATCAAGAAGGAGATGTAGGGGCATATTTATAATTTTCTCATTTAGTTTGTTGTGTCTCCTCTTCCTCTTCTCCATATATCGGCTCGTCTTGTACTCTTGCCCGCAAACTCCAAACTCTTAGACTCTCTAAGTGGTTGAGGAAGACGGGAGTACTTCACTATAGGGCAATTAAACTAGCCTAAATCTAGTGATCTCAAGCCTCTTGGCAACATCATGTATATTCACTATCACGCTAAACTCTATGCCTGAAGATTTAAATGGGGAGACTAGTGTAGGACTCCAGAACTAGGGGTATTGGCGCCCTGGCCGGGATTTGAACCCGGGTCAGGCGGGTGACAGCCGCCTATACTAGGCCGGACTATACTACCAGGGCTTTTCCATTAAATATAATAAACTGGATTTAAAAATATTTTCTTTGCGATATAATTCTCACTGGCACGGCTAATTGAAATGGGACAAATTATTTGAACCTGCTTTTTCCTACAATGTTATTGAGGTAGTGAGATTATGGTTGATATATCCGTGAAATGGCTTGGGCATGCAAGTTTTCAAATAACTTTTGATGGGAAGAACATTTATATCGATCCGTATGAGGGCGAATATACGGATAAAGCTGACATAGTTCTCGTGACGCACTCGCATTATGACCACTGTGACCTATCTAAAATTAGGAAGATATGTAAGAGCGACACAATTGTTATTGCGCCTGAGGAATGCGCTCCAAAGGTAGGCGGTAATGTTAGGACTATAAGATCTGGTGAAAGAATGACGCTAAACAATGTTACTATCGAGGCTGTTCAAGCGTACAATATTAGGCGCTTTAGAGCTCCGGGAGAGCCTTTCCACCCGAAAGGTTTCGGCGTAGGGTACCTAATAACTATTAATGGTAAAACGATTTACCATGCTGGAGATACGGACTTTATTCCAGAGATGAGGGAGCTTAGGAATAGAAATATTAATCTTGCGTTGCTTCCAAGTGGCGGCACATATACTATGAATAACCCTGAGACGGCTGAGGCAGCCATAGCGATAAACCCGGAAGTCGTTATCCCAATGCATAGATGGGATACGAACCCAGAAGAATTCAGGAAAAAAGTTGTAGCGTACTCCCCAAGCATAAAAGTTGTTCTACTTAAGCCAGGCGAGAAATATAAACTATAAACCTAACCTTTCTTTTTTATTAAATATAAGGTTTGATTCGATGTGATTGAGGAGCATAGAATCTTAATAAAATTTTATAGTTGGAAGACAGGGAAATTTTATAGGCTTGTTGAAACTTGTACGTGGCCTTATCTTGAGATATCTGGTATACGCATGCACAGGGCTGATAAAGTTGACCCAAAGACTGACGCTATATTGAAGATCAAGGCTTTGGGAAGGATTTATAGTTCCATTCTTGATTGTTGTACTGGCCTGGGCTACACGGTTATTTTGGCGGCTAAGATCAGAGATGTTAAGGAGGTAATAACTGTTGAGAAAGATGAAAATGTCATATTTATCGCTAGACAAAATCCTTATTCAAAACCCCTCTTCGAAGATAAAAATTCGACTTATAATTGGTGATATAACGAATGTTATAAAGGGATTTGAGGGTGAACATTTCAATTTCATCATTCATGATCCACCAAGAATAACAATTGCCCCAGAACTTTACTCGCTTAACTTTTATAAAGAACTCTTCAGGGTTCTTAAAAGTAATGGAAAAATGCTACATTATGTGGGAAGACCAGGCGAGAAGTAGGAAAAAAATTATTTAAAGGGTATAATGGAGTGCCTCCGACTTTCAGGCTTCAAGAAGATTAGAAGGGTCGGGTATATTCAAAGCCTGATCCTTAAGAAATAATTAAAAATTCGTATTAATTCTAATAGATGATCTGAAAATGAATGTATTTGTGCTCGGCCCTGCAGGATCTGGAAAAACTCTTTTTGTTAAGAACTTTTCAGTATACTTAATAAATGAGAGCTATAGAGTTAAGGTAGTGAACTTAGATCCCGGGGTCTTAAATACTGGCTATAAACCGGATTTTGATATAAGATCCCTCTTTACGGTAGAAGGTATAATGCGTGAGAGTGGTCTTGGGCCAAATGGTGCAATACTCGAGGCCATGAGTAAGTTGGTTGAGGTGGATTTGCCGAAATTTGATGGTGTTGACTTCACACTCTTTGATACCCCTGGACAATTGGAGCCCTTCCTCTTTAGAGATACTGGCAGAATAATCATAAGCAAGTTTAGCGATGCCTGCTGCTTATTCCTCGGTGATCTCCAGGCTATGCGCTGGAACCTTGTGAGCTTCTTCCTTTATGCTTTAGCTGCACACTATATCCTTGAGACGGAGACAATAGCCGTACTCAATAAGGTTGATCTCTTATCAGATGAGGAGGTGAATGAGGCCAAAAAGATCATTAGAAACCCCAAGAATATTATTAAGAGGAGACCATCCGGTGTTAAGGCGGAGATGGATATGGAGTTCCTAAGAGCTCTAGAACAATTCTTCCCGCCCAAGAGGGTGCCATTAATATCCGCTAAGACTGGAGAAAACTTTAGTGAGGTTCTAACAATCCTCTATGAGATAAAATGCGTATGCGGCGATCTAACATGACTTTACATTTAGAGAGGTTAAATTAATAATTACTTTGTCTCAAATATTTTGGGTAAAAGTAGGAGTGAGAGGATGCCCCTAATTGAAATTCGTTGGCATGGTAGAGGTGGTCAAGGGATAGTGACTGTCAGCCGCCTGCTCGCGCAGGCAGCCTTAATCGATGGAAAATATATACAATCTCTCCCAGAGTTCGGTCCGGAAAGAAGGGGTGCTCCGGTAACTGGATACACCCGCATATCTGATGAGCCAATACTTATACACAGTCAGGTATATACTCCAGGCATAGTGGTCGTGGTCGATCCAACACTCATAGGGAAAGCTGATATCACTAAAGGGCTATCCCATAAAGGCTTAATAGTGGCTCATTCAGACAAGAGCCCGAAGGATCTGAAAGAAATTCTTGGTGTGAAGGATATTGGCGTTTTCACTGTAGATGCTATGAAAATAGCACTTAAGGTTCTAGGTAGACCAATATATAATACGGCGATGCTAGGCGCCCTATTAAAGGCTTCGCCACTGGTCAAAATGGACTCTCTAATCAAAGTTATAAGGGAAAGGTTTCCTGGAGTACTCGGAGAGAAGAATATTATGGTAATAAAGAGGGCTTATGAGGAGGCTGTTGGGATTTGAATGAGACTGAAAAGAAGCTGGGATGGAAGGATATTCCAATAGGCGGATATTTACTTGAGCCTGGCTCTGCAATGAAGTATAAGACTGGCGACTGGAGGGCTTTCAGACCAGTCGTGGATCAGAAAAGATGTGTAAATTGCCTCCTATGTTGGATATACTGCCCAGATGGAGCTATAATTAGACTGGAAAAGTATATTGATGTAAACTACGACTATTGTAAGGGTTGCGGAATCTGCGCGCATGAGTGCCCAGTAAAATGCATCACAATGGTTGAGGAGAGGAGGTAAAGGAATTATGGCTAAAATTATAGGTTTATCTGGAAATGAGGCCATAGCCTACGCGGTTAAGCAATGTAATGTAGACGTGATAGCGGCTTACCCGATCACGCCGCAGACCATTATGGTTGAGGCGATAAGCGAGTATATTTATAATGGTGAGATGGACGCTGAATTCATATGTGTTGAATCAGAGCACTCGGCGCTGTCGGCCTGTATAGGTGCAAGTTTAGCCGGTGCAAGGGTTTTTACTGGAACGGCAAGTCAAGGCTTAGCTCTAATGCACGAAATGCTCTATATTGCATCAGGACTTAGATGCCCAATAGTCATGGGGGTTGCTAACAGGGCCCTTTCCGCGCCACTTAATATTCACGGCGACCATTCTGATATGATGGGCTCTAGGGACTGCGGTTGGATACAGATATATGCTGAGAATGTTCAGGAGACCTATGACTGGATAATCCAGGCATTTAAAATAGCTGAGGATCCAAGAGTTCTTCTACCAATAAGCGTAAACATTGATGGATTTGTATTATCGCATTGTGTGGAGAATGTGATGGTCCTAGAGGATGAAGAGGTGGCGAGATTCTTGCCTCCAAGAAAACCTCTAATAACAATTGATCCGACAAAACCAATAACTGTTGGAGCCGCCTGTCTCCCAGACTACTATTTTGAAATAAAGTTTCAACAGTTTCAAGCTTTAAAGGAGGCACCTAAAGTTATACGTGAAGTGAATAGAGAATATAAGCGTATCTCTGGGCGGAAGTATGACTTTGTAGAGACATATGCCATAGAGGATGCGGAGGCAGCAATATTATGTCTAGGGAGCACCGCTGGGACGGCAAAGGCTGTTGCCAAGGAGATTAGAATGGAGGGAAAGAAGGTTGGTGTAATAAAGCCATGGATATATAGACCATTCCCTAAAGAAGATTTAATCACAGTCTTAAAGAACATTAAAGCTATAATTGTTCTCGATAGGGCCTGTAGTTTCGGGGCTCCCTTCAATGCATTATGTAGCGATGTTATAGCGACACTATATTGTTACGGGAAAAAAGACGTAAAGGTATTTAACTGTATTTATGGTTTGGGAGGGAGGGATATAACTCCTATGGAAATCAGGGATCTCTTTGAAGAGGCCTTAGAGGTTGCTAGAACTGGTAGAGTGAAAGAGTATGTTAAATTTATAGGAGTGAGGGAGTAAAATGGTTAAGCTTCATGATTTACCAGTTGAGGAGCTCTTTACCTCTGGTCATAGGCTATGTGCTGGATGCGCTGCCGGGACAATAATGAGAATGACCATGAAGGCTCTACGAAGGCCAACTGTTGTCGTAAATGCAACTGGTTGCGTCGAAATCTCCTCAACATTATACCCATATACTTCGTGGAAGGTTTCATATGCTCATATAGCCTTTGAGAATGCTGCGGCCGTAGCTGCTGGAATAGAGTCTGCATACAAGGTTCTTAGACGTAAGGGGCTTTGGGATAAGGATGTCGATGTGATTGCAATAGCTGGGGACGGAGGGACATTCGACATTGGAATACAGGCCCTCTCAGGAGCTTTGGAGAGAGGGCATGACTTTCTCTTTATATGCTATGATAATGAAGCCTACATGAATACGGGCATACAGCGCTCTGGCGCAACACCACATGGCGCCGCTACTACAACGAGCCCAGCTGGGAGGAAGATTCCTGGGAAGCCTGAATTCAAGAAGGACTTGATTGGCATATGTATCGCCCATGGCATAGAGTATGCCGCGACGGCCTCTCCAGCCTACTGGAATGACTATATAATTAAGGTTAGGAGAGGCCTAGAAGTCAATGGACCTGCAGTCATACATGTTTTCTCACCATGCCCCACTGGCATGAGATTTGATTCACACATGAGCATAGAGATTGCTAGGCTAGCGGTTCAGACAAGATACTGGCCAGTATATGAATATGAGAGGGGAACGTATAGGCTTAACATAAAGGTTCCGCAGCCAAGGCCCCTAATAGATTTCTTGAAGGTGCAGGGAAGGTTCGCACATTTATTTCAGCCGGAATTCAAGCGTGAGTTAGAAGCCCTGCAAAGATGGATTGAATATAATTGGAGGAGAATAGCCACGCTCTGTGGCGAGAAAGTTTAATTTGCTTACATTATTTTATCAACTTTCTGACAAGGCTCCCCCTTAAACTCCTTCTAGAGAGTAAATCCTGGGATACTTCGGCTGCTTTCTCCATAACTTCATGCTCCTCCACAGTTGTTATCGAACGATTCCTCATAATGATTCTTCCATCAATTATAACAGTATCGACATCGCTTCCTCGGGCCGAGTAAACAAGAGCTGCGTAAACATCGTGCATCGGGGTTAAATGTGGTTTATTGGTGTCAATTAGTATTATATCTGCCTTTTTACCTACTTCAATTGAGCCAATCATGTCGTCCAGACCAAGAACTCTGGCACCATTGATAGTCGCCATCTCGACAACTTTTTTTGCCGGGAGGACGCGTGGGTCTCCATATAAAGTTTTTTGGAGTAGCGTTGCAATCTTCATTGTTTCAAACATATCTAGACTATTATTGCTGGCTGGACCATCGGTTCCAAACCCAATAGTTAAGCCAGCATCCAAAAGATCTTTTATCCGCGGAATGCCTGATGAGAGTTTCATATTTGATACGGGGTTATAGACAACTTTAACATCATTTTTTGCCATTAGGGATATATCTTGGTCCGAGAGGTGAATACAATGTGCAGCAACTAAGTTTGACCTTAAAAGACCCACTTCATGCAGTAGCTCAACCTCACTCTTTCCATAAGTTCTCTTAATGTTAATGGCATCGCTCTCCGATTCCGCCAAATGTATGTGCACGCCAATATTATTTTTCACCGCTTCCTCACAAATTTTCCTAAGAAGGTCTGGACTACAAGTGTAGACGGCATGTGGCCCAAGCATAGTGTATATTTTGCCACTTCCCTCACCATAATATTCCTTAACGAATTTCAGAGCCCTTCTGAGAAGAATTCTCCCAAGCACTTTATGCCCAGCATCGAATATTCCAGGGGCCAGGACGCATCGTATCCCGCTTTCCATTGCAGCCTTTGCAACCATATCCTCATAAAAGTACATGTCTAATAGGCATGTAGTTCCACTCTTAATCATCTCAATAAAGCCTAGCAGTGCACCATAATATACATCGCTCGGCTTAAGCTTAGATTCTAACGGCCATATTGTCTCCCTGAGCCATGCGCTTAACTCCTTATCCTCGGCTACTCCTCTAAAAAGTGTCATCGCTATATGGGTATGGCAGTTAATTAAGCCCGGCATGGCAATAATCCTCCATCCATCGATTATCTCATCTGCTTCAAAATTCGGCGCCTCAGCCTCTCTTCCTACGTAGATTATTTTGCCATCTTTTATTGCGATTTTTCCACCCTTTATTATATCAATCTTACTCATTGTGAGAATAGTGCAGTTACGTATTACTATATCCGCATTAGTCATATCTAAAACCCATATGATCGACCAATCTATTTAATGTCTATTCATTTTCCCTAATAAGTCATTTAGCACTACAAGTATATCCGCAGCCGCATCAACATCCTTAGCTCTTACACGCTCCAATTCAGTATGACATGTATATAATTCCCCTGGCCCAAATATAGCTATGTCGCAACCAATCATCTCATGTAGGTTAACGGCATCTGTCCATGAGGGCATCTCAGTATACTCAATTTTATAGCCGAGCGACCGAATAGATTCCTCAAGGATACTGGGCGTTTTATCGCTTATAAAGCCATTATAGGCATCTATAACCGTAAAACTGGTTTTGGTGGAACATAAAATCCTCTCAACTTCCGATAACACCTTCTTAACATTCAGATTTGGTTTAAAGAACATCTCTATGCGGGTCTCACATCTCTTTGGTATTACAAAGTCTTCCGGATCGCCGCCTTTAATGTATTGTACTGACAACATAATCCCATTGATGCTCCTAAGTCTCTCTATTATGTTTATGCATTTCTCTATTGGATTCACACCTCTCTCTAGAACCGCACCGTGTGCCGCCCTTCCCTCGACCTCGATTTTTAGCTCTAACCCGCTATACTGCACGTTTGCAATAGCCATATTCGTTGGCTCCATAACAACGGCCATTCGCGGCTTATACACCCTACAGTATTCCTTTGAACCGCTACCATCACCTTCCTCATCACTAAAAAATGCGATGCCAAAATTGAGCCTCTCTACACCAATTCTCTCTAATGCTAAAAGAATGGCTGCTATACTAGCTTTAGCATCGCAAACACCAGTCCCATAAACGTACTCTCCATCAAACGAGAACTTGGATAAAACCTTGAACGTATCCATGTGAGAGGCGACAATAAAATCTTTTTCTGGTGAGACCAGCACATTTAATCCTTCTATAAAGACTTTATACCCTAATTTCCGCAGGTAATCTAGAACAAAATATGCTAGCTCATTCTCTTGTCCTGAGGGGGGACTCTATGCTCGCTAGCTTTTCCAATAGATATAAAGATTTCATCGAGAAATTTTTAAGCATAAGTTAACAAAATAAATATTGTTGTACGTATTAATGCGTATCCGGAGAGTTGAGTTAAGGGATCTTCAATCATTTGTTAAGCTCTACAAGCTCTCATATGAGGGACTTGAGGAATACGCGTATGTTAGGGATGGGGATATAAAAGATTACTTTAAATGGCTTCTTAAAAGAGATCAGGGTGGCTTCTTCGTGGTAGAATTAAGTACCCCAGTAGCCTTTATAGCATGCGATACTAATTGGTTTAGCCCCTTTGAGGGCACGGTTTTAGGCGAGATACATGAAATATTTGTCCATCCAGACTATAGAAGAATGGGTATTGGAAGTTCCCTCCTCAATGAAGCAATGATGTATGCGAAAAATAGGGAGCGGAAGATCATGGGGTTATGGGTTGGCGTGAAGAACTTTTCTGCGAAGGAATTCTATGGGAGAAAAGGTTTTAGCGAGACAATATCCATAGGAAAATGGACGAGAATGATAAAGAGGATTTAAATATTGCAGAGTTGCTTAGCACATTTTTATCCTAAACTTTTAAATATATCCCTGTTGTGTAAAAGTATTGAGATATTTGAAAAGGAGTAACGGTAGAAATAATGGCTGATATATGCCCTATATGTGGGCTTCCAGCAGATATATGTGCTTGTGGGGAAATAAGTAAAGAGCAACAGAAAATCAGAATAAAACTTGAAACTAGAAAGTTCAAAAAAGCTATTACTTTAATCGAGGGCTTAAATAATAAAGATATAGACTTAGGCAAACTTGCACAGAAAATGAAAACTTTTTGTGCTTGTGGCGGCACAGCTAAGAACGGGCAGATAATGCTACAGGGAGATCAGAGAGAAAAAGCTTATCAATTCTTAGTTCAAATGGGTTATCCAAAAGAAAACATCGAAATACAATAGAAAATTTAAGGAATGGTAACTGCCAGCAATTAATGAGGAAAAAGAGAATATTATATATTATCCTCTTTAATCTGGTATATCTAAGTTTAATTGTCTTCTTAGGGTTTTATATCGATTCCTAACGGTAACTTCAGTAACGCCAGCTGCATCCGCAATCTCCTTCTGAGTTTTCTTCTCACCAGCGAGATTAGCCGCTATATAGAGAGCAGCTGCAGCTAAGCCAACAGGGTCCTTACCAGCTGATATAAGCTTCTGCCTTGTTTCATGCAATATTTTTAGCGCCAACGTTTGAACATGTCCAGGGATACTCGCCTTCTCAGCTATTTTAGGTATATAAATCATGGGATCAGTTACTGGTATGCTTAGATTAAGCTCCCGCAATAGAAGCCTATAGCACCTTGCAATATCCTTTCTTCCAACTAAACTTGCTTCAGCTATCTCTTTAAGATTTCTGGGGGTTCCAGATAACCTGCAGGCGGCATAGAGGGCTGCTGCCGCTATAGCTGCTATAGATCTGCCCCTTACTAGCCCTTGCTCAAGGGCTTTACGATATATAATTGCAGCCTTCTCCTTAACGGCTAATGGAATAGCGAGCTTATCTGAAAGTCTATCAATCTCTGTCATTGCTTGTGCAAGATTTCTATCAATTGAGGAGTGTACTCTTGATCTAATCTGCCACTTCTTTAGGCGCCACATTTGCAACCTTGCGTTTAGCGGTAGCTTCCTTCCAAGCGCATCTCGGTCTATATTATCAATTGACGTTGAGAGACCTTTATCATGAACAGAAAATGAGATTGGTATGCCAACGCGGCTCCTACTCTTCTTCTCCTCTTGTGTAAAAGCTCTCCACTCAGGACCTTTATTTATAATTGATTCTTGTACAACTAAGCCACAATTACTACAAATAACTTCACCAGTATCAGGATCACTAATGAGATTCGTACCACCACATTCGGGACACTTATCAACTAATACTATTTGTGTGGGTCTTATTTCAATATCTTCCTCCTCACTCATATATCTCACCCTCCCCCATTAAGAGTGATTATGTAATTGAATTCTCACAAAAATCGGTTCCTTATAAAGCTTTATATAGGAACCGAAAGTGATCATTGAATTGCAATCTTTAAAAAAGAGTTTTAATATATAAGTTTTTCTATTTTTTAGTGAGGATTAATTTAAACTTTTCTCTTTTTTCAGCTAATCGATCTATCTTATCTTAACTATTCTTGGCAACTTTCCAATTAACCCAATGTGCCCCTCATAGAATATAATGGCTCCCCTAACCCCTCTTATGTTTTTCGCCCTCTCTATACCTCTATATATTGATTTCAGAGTATCCTTGAAAGCGACAGCATTGCATATGGATGTTGCAGCTGCATCCGCTATTGCAGCATTCTCTGCGATGACTGTAACTGAGTCTGCCATACCAAAACTTATTGCCCGCTGGTTAATCTTCCCAGCGCTTGTGGCTATGCCAATTGGGGTTTCCTCGCTCATAATTAGTAGACCTATCTTCCCTGAAAGATTACTCTCACTAGTTGAAATGGAGACCAATATCTCTTTACCAGAGGTATATGCAGCTACTTCGCCGCCATTCTCAACAATAGCTACCTCCGCACCCATCTCCATCAGTTTCTTAAGACCCAAATCAGCTATGGCTCCCGCAACAGAGGCCATTGGCCCAACGCCCGCGGCTCTTGATGCTTCTGTTATCAGCCTAACAATTAGCGGCGCATCTTGGTCCTCATCAATGGGCTCTAAAGAGTATTGAAACAACGGTTCTCTCTTTACATATTTTTGCAGTTCCATAATATGGTTTTTTATTTCTTTGATAGTTTCCAAAATAGCCTCTTTTTTGTCGGTTTTTATATGTATTTTTGAGGGACCTATTATTAGACCATATTCATAGATCATGTCTCACACAATCATGGTATACTTATTGCTTTTAAAGGGCAGACTATAACACAAATTTTACATCCAATACATTTTTCCTCATTAAATTCTAGTGACCAATCTTCCTTGAATCTTAATGCGCCAGTTGGGCATGGTGATATACATGCACCGCAAGCCACGCATCTCTCCCAATCTATTCTAAGAGTCTCGGTGATCTCCTGAGCTTCCACCCCCTCCTCCCTAAATAAATTAAGTATTTCTCTGAGTTTATCTCCAGCTGCTGGTATTGAAACTATAAGTTCACCTTTCTGGGCATTCACCCTTGCCTCAAGAATATTTATTGGCAAACCTATCCTCAAGACTATATTCGCTAAGATTGGCCTATCAACGACTTTATGAGAATAGATCAGCCTTACTCTTGCCATAATTCTACCCTCCAACAACTTTTCCCGAAATATCATCTGTTGTTATTATTCCTATAACACGGTTCATTCTATCTATTACCGGAACCCCTGAAATGTTATATTGAGCCATCCTTCGGGCAACTATGTCTATAGACTCATTTTCAAGAGCAGTTATAACCTTTCTAGTCATTATATCCTCAACTTTTCTCCTCTTGTGCGCTATAGCCTTTGCTAGATCCCAGGAGGTCACTATACCAATTAATCTGCCTTCATCATCAACTATGGGCAGGTGATCTATACCCTTCTCAACAAGCCTAAGAGCAACATCTTCTATGCTTTCATTGGGTTTAGCTGTGATGACATCACGTTTCATTACATCTCTAACTCTAAGCTCCCTACCTCTAACCCTAAGAGGCTTAAACTCTCTTTCTCTGGAAAGTGGCTCAATCGGCTCTGTAAGGAAGAATTTTCCCTCAAGAATCCACTTCTTAAGGGTTTCAGCTATCTCCCTAGCCATTTTATAACTTGACAGCGGAGAGGATGGGGCGCTCTTATCACCCAAATAAACCTTTCCAGATCGAAGCTCTACATATGAAACTCGCTTTACAATTGGCCTAAGATCTGGTCTAGAGGGGACGGCATAGTCACGTATGTTCACGAGGATATCATCATCTTTTAGGGATGCCGTTTTTGCAACCCTTATATTTATTATTGATATTGGTATCCCTATACCAACGTAAAGTGTGGTCCCATATTTGTAAAATGATGCTCCACGTAGATACCTACTATTCATTTGCTTTAGATCTCCCTTAACCATGAGCGTGCCATATCCAGCTCCTGGGCTGTGCTGTGTCCCCTCGCCAATCACATACCCTATTCCACCGCCAAGAAAGATCCTTGTTCCAAGACCAATGGTCTCATAGTTTGGATCCTTACATAGTGGGTTTAGCTGCCCCGCTCCAGAGAAAGTTATATTTCCATAGTTTGGCAACAAGGTGCCCATGTAAGTATATAGGACTCTATCCGAACTATTGGTCGCTGCATCATACCTTTGATAACAGTTTCTTGGATTGACTAATATTGCTTGATTTAGATCATCAAGTGTTATTGTTGTCTCAATATATTTTCTAGGATAACAGTCTGTTCCATATGACTCAGCTCTTAAAACCACCTCCTTACCTGAAACTAGATCCTCTATAACGTGCCCACCACCATACTCAAACCCCCTAGTTTCACTCATAGCCGTTGCCCCTAAGTACCCATCAACGGCCGCTAAACCTTTGTAAACTGGAACATCATTAAGCCAGCATCTGATCATCTTTATTGGTGGATCAGAATGCCCAAAGTTCAGGAATACCCCTGAACTGCACATCGCTCCAAAAGTTCCTGTTGTTACAACATCAACCTCCTTGGCAGCAACCTCAATACCACTACTCTCAACAAGCTTAATCATTTCCTCAGCAGTTAAGACAACAGCATCGCCGCGCTTTATCTTTTCATTTATTTCATTGATTGTACGCAACCTTTCTTCGCCATCGGTCAAAAAATCACCTCTGAAAGACTAGCTAATAGCTAAATATTTAATATTTTTATGATAGTCTCTTATATATTCTTTTGCATATTAATATGCAAAGTTATTCATTGAAGACTTAATTATCCAAAATAGATCTTCCTTACATAGGTATAACGAAGCTAAAATTAATATATCACAATTTTTATGAAACTACTTATGGTGGAAGAATTAGCTGCTTTCTTATTAGCACTCACTAAAAGTGTTATCTCACTTTTTATAATTGTTGATCCCCTTGGTAACATACCAATCTTTATAGGCTTAACCGCGGGGATCAAGGGGCCTGAGAGGAAGAGAATATTTCATACGGCTACGATGACCGGTCTTATTTTACTTTTAGCGTTTGCAATAGCCGGCAACCAGATACTTAGCATATTCGGGGTAGGATTGCCGAGCTTCATGATTGCTGGCGGTATTCTTCTGCTAATAATTGCCATTAGGATATTGGTGATAGGCTGGGAGGAACATAAGTTGAGCCCAGAGAGTGTAGGGGCGGTGCCAATTGCCGTTCCGCTTCTTGTCGGCCCTGGGGCGATAACGACAACAATCCTAAGCCTACAGGAATACGGTATGCTGGTAACAATACTCTCTGTGGTGATAGTCTTCATTTTTACTTGGCTAATACTCAAATATATTGAGCTATTATATGGGGTACTTGGGAGAAATGGTTCTGCAATAGTTGCTAGAGTTATGGCCCTCTTGATAGCGGCTATAGCAATCCAGTACATTATAAATGGTTTTAAAGTCTCTTTTTATTAATGGTGATTAAGGCGCAATCATATATCAAGAATAAACTTTATTGTAACTCCTTCAGGTTTTTCATTAATTTCCATCCTGTGATATGTTACAGCCTTTATTCCGACCTTCCGTTTATGCTTCTCCAGGTCGAATGGTTCACCATAAATTTTAGCCTTAAGCCTTAATTTTCCATCATCCCTCTCTATGCTTAGTATGTTAAAGCTCGAGTATAGCATACTCTCAATTTCAAATTTCACTAAAAGGCTTTCAAGCCAATTATAGAGTAAGGATTCTATGTCTTCACCCTCAACCTCAACAATATCCTCACGCTCACGTTTTACGTCTACTGTATCAGTCATTGTTTCGAACAATGCAAGAGCAGCATTCTCAAAGGCTTCCTCTAAACTTCTGCCATAAGCAGCTATATAAACATCAGCCATATGCTCCAGAAACTCAAACCGCTTCTCTTCAACCATCGCATTCTCCCCTACCCTCTAGATTTAAGTTGGTGTTTCTCTAATTAAACCGCCTATACAATCTTTTATTGATTGTAGGAAGGGATGCCTTATTTCTCTTAACCTCAACCCCTCCAGCCTATTAATCCTGAAAGATAGTGGTGGGTGAGGATCCATTCCAAACCAAGCACTAACTTTGCTTGTAGTCCTTTCAAACAATAAACGTCTATAACCTATTTTTCTTAGTGCGCTGGCCAGGGTATGTGGTTTTCCAAGTATTATTGCTGCCTCCAGATCGGCTCTAGCCTCAAAAAACTTTGCAATGAAATAGATAATGGTTAAAGCAAAAAAGATGTATAGAAATCCAAACAAGATGATGTATGGTAAAAGAACATAGATCCTAAGTAAATATTCAGCTGAGGCTAGTATGAAGAGTATTATTGGATCCCTCCTCTTAACATGGCTTATCTCATGTCCTATGACAGCCGTTATCTCTTCTTCATCAAGCCGGAAGAGAAGCCCACTAGTTATTAAAATAAGGCTGAAGCGTGGTGCTGGACCTGTTGCAGCAGCGTTAGGGGTGATGATATTTGCCACAGCAATCTTTGGAATTGGCATACTAAATTTTTTGGCAACATCCTCCACTATCCGATAAATATTTATACTCCTTATGAAGAGATTTTCAAGTCTAATTTTTATGCCATATTTAGAGAAAACTTCTTGAACAGATTCTATATCAATTTGTTTGCCAAGAGCTAAAGTTCTCTCATAAATTTCTTTTTTAATTTGGAGGAGTTTTTCTTTAGGGTAATTTTGCCTAATATATTCTATATCCTCATTGGGCACATGATATTGCAAGATATTTATTGTTGGATTATTTTTTGCTATGAGCCAATCACCCATTTGCATTATTATTTTATCGGAGAAGAGAATTAGAACAAACTGCGATAATAATAAGATTAGTGGAGCATATACTAACATTCCCATTAATCCAGCTAAGATGAAAACAAAATAGCTAAACAAGACGAATATAACGAATAGTGGTAACATATTCCCAGTGAAAATTTGGCTGAGGAATTTTTTCCTACCTGTGAGTGTCCTTTCATATGTGATGTGTTTTTCCGGTCCCCATACAAAATATAATATATTTCTCCTAATACTATCTTCAAACATTTGGATGGTGATCACTAAATCTTCTTTAATTCTGTTTATTATTTTAGAAGGAACATGAGGGCTACTTGGTCTCATCTTAACTTCTATTAGGTCCCCAAATGTAATTTCAACGTCGATATACCATAAATTACTTGGTTCAAGGAAGGTGAATGCTAGAGTTTCTTTTCCATCAGAAATCCAACGCCTGACGTTTGTAAACTTATGATAGTAAGGAACTATATACTTCTGATAAATAAAAAGTAGCATGTCACTATAATAAGATCGTGTAACCTTAGTGTGAATGTTAAAGGAAATTTCTTCAAATGATTCTATTTCCATTATCCTTAAATAATCTCCCTTCTTTCTTCTAAAGAAATAGTATCATCCTTGTTATTAAATGTATCTTGCTGGTAAAGCAGAAACCATTAGCACTTCTCAAGCTTTTAAACTTTGCATGGTAATGTTTTTATGCCTAAATAGTGAAATTTGGTATTAGCCTATAGTGCTTGGGATGAACCCATGGAGCCAAATAGGAAACCATTAAACGTCTTAATAAAACAGCTAAATTCCTACGTTGGTGTCACACTGAAGAATAATGTTGAGTATAGGGGGGTAATGGTTCACTGTGACAACTACATGAATGTGATATTGAATAGTGCTGAGGAATATAATGGTGATAAACCAATCGCGAATTATGGCAAGGTTTTAGTTAGGGGAAGCAACATACTATATATAACACTGGCATTTCCTCAGAAAAAAGAGTAATAGAATATTACTACTGATTATCAGCGAAAACTCTGATATTGAAGATTCATTGACGTGGCGGAAAATGACACTTTAGGAATCAATAGAATTAAATAGTTCTGAAGATACGCCTAGTCTTGGTACTCCTGGCATATTAATCTTGTTGTAGGTTGAAACGTGAGAGAGTATAATAAACTATTTCTCCCCTTCTATTCACCACAGCAAGTATAAGCGTCTTTTTCATGTTCTGAGAACGCATAAGTATATGTATAAGGTTCTCGATAGAAAGAACCATGCCCTCATATACGCTATAAACCATATAATCCGCTGTATTCTTACTAAATTCACCCCTCCCATAAAGTCGAAAATCTACACCTATGCCAAAACCCTCTCTAACAACATAACCCCTACTCCTTAGGTCACGGTAAATCAAGTACTTAATCCATGCATTTTTTTCAATAGCCTTATATTTTTCTAGAAGATCCTGAAAATCTAAAGGGTCACCAGTATTCTCGTTAAGCACCTTGATTATTTTCTTACTGTGCAAATACATAGCCTCATAAAATGTTAGGAGAAGCCCCTCCTCTTTTTGCACACCATAGCCTCTTAATAGTAACTGTTCTGAATCTTCAGGGGACTTAACTAGGACTCCATCATCCATGAGTATAGCTTCAATAATCCTTTTACCTAAACCTTCTTCCCTTTTCTTATCTTTGGACAAGATCCACCACTCTAGATAACATATCCTTCTCTAATAAGTTCGCTAATTTTCTCCCTACTTAATATTTCCCTCTCGCATATTATGACGTCAACATATTTCATTGGAGTTATATCAAAGGCTGGGTTAAATACGTTTACGCCTTGAGGTGCTATGCGTACTGGGCCTATATTTGTTACCTCATCTGGGGGGCGCTCCTCTATAATTACATTTTTTGAGGACGATTTGAGATCGAATGTTGATAAGGGCGCCGCAACATAGAATGGAATATTGTGTTCATGCGCGAGAACAGCGATTGTATACGTGCCTATTTTATTTATTACAGCGTCACGAACTATTCTGTCAGCTCCGACAATAACCTTATCAATGAGTCCCTTATACATCAGGTATCCGACCATATTATCAGTTATTAATGTTACGGGAATGCCATCATGCATCAACTCATAGACAGTTAATCTGGCTCCCTGCAATTTTGGTCTAGTCTCAGTTGCTATTACTTTTATGTGCTTTCCCTTCTCCCACGCTACACGTATAATTGATAGAGCCGTCCCGTAGTCCACTGTAGCCAGTTTACCAGCATTACAGTGGGTCAAGATTGTGTCACCATCATCTATTAATTTTGAACCATTCTCTCCAATTCTTTTGTTAATTTCCACGTCTTCATCAGCTATGCGTTGTGCTTCTTCAATAACCTTGCGCTTTAAAGATTCAACATCGTCTTTACAAGACCTAACCTTATTTAAAACTCGCTCAATAGCCCAGAAAAGATTAATGGCCGTTGGTCTCGTCTTCCCAAGAATATTAGCCGATATTTCCATTTCCCTTAAAAATTCATCTCTATTTTTTGCTTTTGAGTAGTATGCTGTGAGCGCTAGCCCATATGCTGCTATAACGCCTATTAATGGGGCGCCTCGAACCTTCATCTCATTAATAGCCCTGGCGACTTCAGCACAGCTTCTCATTTCAATCCAAACCTCTTCATTTGGAAGCAATGTTTGATCAATTGTGATAAGGACACCGTTCTCCCATCTAACAGTTCTCATGGATAGTCATCCCGCTTAATAACATATCGATCAAAGGAAATTGACCATTATATCTTTTTACCCTAAAAGATACCTAGTTTCTGAAGAAAAATTAGTTCGATCATTATAAACGCTATAATCAATAGTGCTATGCCAGCATTGATTAATAAGGATGCTCGAGATGGGTTATACCTATATTTTATGCTTCTATAAATTAGCATTAACCCAATTGCCCCTAGAACATAGATCAGTATCACAGCCACACTTTCGGCCAGAGTTTGCTCATAGAGACTAGGGTAAATCATGCGAAGAGTGCCACGATATTGCAAGAATATCTCTGTAGGTGTAAATAAAATGTATACTCCTCCACTAATTAAAAAGATAGTGGCAATAAGCAGAATTATCGCTATAAATTTGGAGGATGGCTGATATGTAATTAACTTAGTGCATTTTCTCAAAAAACGATGCATACTTGAGCAAGTAGAATCTTTAGTCATTTTTGTTCAGCACCACCATTATAAGATGGTCTAAATTGAATTTAAACATTATTGTGGGCGCATATAAAAATTAACCTGAGAGGGAAATGTTTTTACATAATAAGTTGTCTTCTAATGTCCTGGTGGTTTCATGCCGCAAAAGGTGCTTTGTAGCGGATGCGGAAAAATTCTTTATCAGGGCTATGATATAAAATCACCTGAAGAAATTTACGTGATGTATAGCGGAAGATGCCCTAACTGCGGCAAAAAGTTATCATTAATGCCTCAGAAAATCGAAGTTTCGCCCGCAGAGGATTCCTTAAATGTCAATAAAAAATAAATATGTTAACAAAAATTACTTTACAGTATCTCAGAAAATGGTGTTAAAATGAAGATCACTAAGCTGTTTAAGATCTTTGTTTCTAAGCCAAAAATTACGCATTTTTCTCTTATAAAATTCTCGCTTCTTCTCGCAATCATTATAGTGGCTCTTGGATTTAGGCTGCTTCCCCTCCGTTGGGGGGCTTATTTAAACGAGTATGATCCCTATTTCCACTATTATAACACTAAGTATATAGCCGATAATGGCCTCTCATCATTCTTTTCTTGGCACGATTTGAGCGGATGGTGGCCGTATGGCCGCTATATGCCGAGTTTTGTTAATTTAGGTTTATCGCTGACCGCGGTTACACTCTATAGGGTTCTTTCGATTTTTGGCGCTTCATTAGTCTTTAATCCGAATCCTCTGGATCCGTTACTCGCAGATCCACTATTTAATTTGTGCATTATTTTCCCAGTATTGACAACTATAATGACATGTATTACAATGTATTTTTTGGGGAGAAGCATTGGAGGAGAGTTTGTCGGTCTACTTTCAGCTTTATTACTAGCTTTAGATCCATCTTATATAGGTAGGACGTCTCTTGGATGGTTCGATGATGAAACAATTGGCATATTGAGCGCGCTACTTGCTTTTCTATTCTTTAGTAAGGCCATAGATAGTAATAAAGCCATTAAGGATGGAATCATATATTCTATTCTTGCTGGTTTGTCGCTTGGATATATCTGTATATCATGGGGTGCAGCCCGATATATTATAAGCGTCATGTTGCTCTTTACAATTGTGTTACTCTTCTTAAGGAAGTATACGCCCCGACTCCTCCTCTCATATATGCTAACATTCTCTATTGCTCTTACCGTGGCTGCTTCAAGTCCACGTCTAGGACTAGGCTTTCTTCTGGAAAGCTTCACCCTGCTGATTTATGGTGTCCTAATTTTGCTTTTAATGGTTGAGGTGCTCAGACGAGAAAAATCTGGGAAGAAGAGGGCAGTTTATGCTCTTATCTTCTTCATCATAGTTGTTGCTGCCTTTTCATCTTTAGCAATAACGGGGGTTTTAAGGGAGCCTAGTAGAAAATTCATTTATGCTATATTTCCACAGTGGCGTTCGGAGAGCCCGCTTTTTGAGTCTGTTGCCGAGCATAAACCATCTGGGTGGGCGGTCTTCTTTAATAATTTTGGGATAGGATTAATATTTGTGCCCCTAGGTGTGTTTCTAGCAGTTTCATCGGCCACTAACTTAGGCATACTTACTGTGCTTTACTGTTTAACATCATTGTATTTTGCGAGCTCTATGATAAGACTATTAATCTTAGCATCACCAGCAATATGTCTGCTCTGGGCATTAGCTATAAAGAAAATATCCTTGCCGTTTCTTTTATCCTTAAGGGGGAGCGCGCTCCCCCTTAAGCATAAAGTTAAGATTAGGTTCTTTAGTAGAGGGCTTGTCGGTGGTTTACTGACGCTATTCTTCATTTCATTCCTCTTGGTATATATTTTTGGAACGACGTTTTTAGGGTCAACATCAATATTCTACGCTGATTCACCAACAGTAATATCAGGGGCCAGTCTCTCTAATGTTAAGCCATCTTCAATAGTCAGGGATTGGATAGATTCCCTAGTATGGATGCGCAATAATTTCCCACCATCACCATCAAAGCCCGGAGAGATTGGAACCGTCATTGCATGTTGGTGGGATTATGGCTACTGGATAACAGTCTTTGCCAATAAGACAACGCTTGCAGATAATGGAACATTTAATGGCACACAGATACGGCAGATAGCAAAAATGTTTATGTCAAATGAGACGGAGGCAATCGAGATGCTTAAGCAATATGGTGCAACACATGTGGTCGTCTTCACAACATTCCGTCTTGATGTGGCGCAGTATTATGGTTCAGAATATGCGCTCTACGAGGGCAGTAGATATGGTGGGGATAATGGCAAATGGGTGTGGATGGCTAGGATAGCCGGGTTTGATGAAACCACCTTTGGAAATTTCACGCTCGGGTGGGACTGGGTCGGTCGAGCTATTCCAAACAGTCTAGGTCAGAACACAACATTATATAAGTTGATGATGTATGGAATAGAGACAACAGTCTTTGGATACTCAAGCATAAACCTAACCCATTTTAGAAAAGCATACTTCTCTAGGGAATACCCGGTAAGCTCGATACCAGAAACGGGTAACGTTGTGCCACTAGTCTGCATATATGAAATAATCTACAACTAAACATTTTTAGAAGATCTCCCAATAAAATATAGAGGACCCGTGGCCTAGCCAGGACCCAAGGCACCGAGCCATAGAAGAATGGCGTGCAAGCCTCCGGAGCCGGAGATCCCGGGTTCAAATCCCGGCGGGTCCGCCAAACAATTTAACTAATATTTAAAGACAAAAGACATAAACAAAAATATAGAGGAATTTATGAATATAAAATTCAGTGAATCTGAAGGTTGCCGGGGTAGCCTAGCCTGGATGGGCGCCAGACTCATAATCAATGTTAATGATAAGGGTCAGAGCAATTGATTGTGATGATAAGAGATCTGGAGGTCGCGGGTTCAAATCCCGCCCCCGGCACCAGTCCTCTGGATCCAAATCCCTAACCCCATTTTTAAGTCCGCGAGCAGCGAGTTTGGCGTGAAGAGTAAGATTTATAATTATTGCTGAAGTATGGGTTAAAAACACTATGGATCTGCTAAGAACTATTGATGAAAAAATAGGCGTAATAGACAGCGTAAAAAGGTTTGCCCAGCAATGATATTGGAGGAACTGAAGGAATAAAATCGCCTAAGAAATCTTTAAAAATCACTGTAAATGTCACATTTTCGGATTTTAAGCAGACTATATGTATGAAGATGTATTCAAGTCAAACCAGGAAACACCATCACTAAACTTTATCTCCTGTACTAGCACAATCTTTGATAATAAATGCAATGTCTGATAGACGGTAGCTAGGCTAATATCCAGACACTTTTTCTCCACCTCTTCATATATCTTATCAGCTTGGGATATTCCTTGCTTGAAAGAATAACCTTGACAAATTGCTAAACGTTGCGGTGTACCCCTTGATTCCGCTCCCTCTAAGTTTTGCCACAATTTCCTCATTGTTTAATTATATTATAATAATTATTTTATGGATTTAATTTTGTTTGCGTAGTGTGATGAAAATGGGTAGGGTAGCACGGGAGATGGTAGAGAGAGCTGGAATAAACGTTGATCAGCTTATTGAACTGCTTATGAAGAACGCTGCGGCTGAGCTCACAACCTACTACTATTATACAATATCTGAGATGTAATCTCATCGGACTTGAAAAGAGAAACAGTAAAAGAGATAGCGGAAGTTGCTTGCATTGAAGATCGCAACCACTTTGAGGCGCTTGTTCCACACATATATGAGCTGGGAGGCAAACTTCCTGACGACATGAAAGTATTTCACGATATGTCAGCATGCCTGCCAGCTAAACTACCGAAGGATCCAACAAACATTAAGGAGATGTTAAAGGTCTTAGTCGAGGCAGAAAGATGTGCGATAAGGGGATATACGCATATCTGCAATCTGACAGCTGGAAAAGACCACAGGACATATGACCTATCCTTGGCTATTCTGCATGAAGAGGTTGAGCACGAATCTTGGTTCTCAGAGTTTTTAGGTGAAGGTCCTTCAGGACACTTTATGCGCAGAGGCGAAACCTCACCATTCGTCTCAAAGTTCCTGAGGTAGAATAAACGCCCTCTCCTCATTATAACTACATCCCCCTTAAAAGAAAAGAATGATAATATATTGTACCATTTATAGTATTTCAGTTGTTTGTAGAGCGTCTCAGAATGATCTCGGAAGCTATTTGGCTTAGTTCAACTGGTGTAGACGCTCTACCAATTTTATTCACAAAGAATGTTTCAGACAAGTTTTTAGATATGATGCTCGGGTTTTCTGCCGGGGTGATGCTCGCCGCCTCCTTCTTCAGCCTTTTAATTCCAGCTATAAGTTCTAGCGGCATATGGGTTTCTGCCCTTGGAATAATCCTAGGGGCCATCGCTCTGCATCTGACTGATTGCCTTATTCCTCATTTCCATCCAACACTAGGTAAAGAAGGCCCTTCCTCAAGGCTCTCAAAAGTCTGGCTTTTCGCGCTGGCAATAACCATTCATAATTTTCCTGAGGGCTTGGCTGTTGGGGTGAGTTTTGGAACCGGGAATATGGCAGCTGGGCTTGTGGTCGCAACGGCTATCGGGCTTCAAAATATGCCTGAAGGATTAGCAGTTGCGCTGCCCTTGTTGAGGGAAGGATACAACAGGCGGAAGTCTCTTGGATATAGCACATTAACTGGTTTGGTTGAGCTGATTGGAGGGCTTTTAGGCGTTGCACTTATATCTATTTTCCATCCGATTTTGCCCTGGACGCTTGCTTTCGCCGCCGGAGCCATGATTTTTATAGTCAGCGACGAAATAATACCTGAAAGTCATAGAAAAGGTTTTGAGAGAGAAGCGACATTTGGTATTATTGTGGGATTCATCATAACGATGTTACTTGATTCCCTATTTACTTAAGAGGATTTTGTTGTGAGGGAGTTTACTGAAGAAGAGCTCGCTAAATATGATGGCAAAAATGGAAGACCAACTTATATAGCTTACGACGGGAAAGTGTATGACGTATCAACCAGTTTTCTGTGGAAGGATGGGCGACATCAAGTTATCCACACAGCTGGCACCGATTTAACAGAAGCATTAAAACAAGCGCCCCATAGCGAAGAGGTTTTGAAAAAGTTTCCTATTGTTGGAGTTTTACACAAAAATAGAGCAAAGAACGTTTAAAAATTCTATAAGGGTTTCGTTGAATACTAATGATTCTCTCAGTACCATGAAAATTTTCTAAATCGTTAACTGCTAAAACAGTAAAAAAGCAGTGAAGGAGAAGCTTCACTCTAGCTTTTTGTAGCACAGCCACCAGTCTAGGCACTTTATCTCTCCACTTCTCTCTTGCTCTCTCCTCTTCTGAATCATCTCCACAGTGTTTGCTGGCGGGACAATCACATTGTCGCCGATTATCTCATTGTTCGGCCAATTGGCTGGTATAGCATAGCCCTTATCAGCGATCTGGAGCCCTCTAACTATTCTGAGGATTTCATCCATGTTCCTGCCGAGCTCCATGGGGTAATACAGTATCGCCCTAATGATCCCCTTTGGGTCAACTATGAAAACTGCTCTTACAGTCTGTGTTCCAGCAGCCTGCTTATGTCGCATACCTAACCTCGCAGATATATCGCCGGTGTTATCCGCAATTATCGGGAAGTGTATCTCAACGCCGATCTTCTCCTTAATCCACTCCTTCCACTTCAGGTGTGCGAAGACCTGATCTATGCTTAGCCCTATCAGCTCACAGTTTAGCTTCTTGAATTCATCATATCTCTTCTGGAATGCTACGAACTCCGTTGTGCATACTGGCGTGAAGTCCGCTGGGTGGCTGAATAAAATAAACCACTTTCCGGCGTAGTAATCCGGAAGCTTAATAACGCCTATTGTTGTTCTGACCTCCATCTCGGGAAACTTTTCGCCTATTAGGGGCATCCTATATTCTTCCATTAAAAGTCACCAATACTTCATAGAATTATTTAACATATAAAATTTCCTGCAAAATCGGCTCTAAATGTGGATATAGAGTCGAAATTATCAATTTTTATTACTAATTCTTTACTAAATTGGCAAAACTTTCAAGAGGATAACCATGTTTAAAGTAGTCCTTAAGATTTAATTTCCTCCTACATAGGTATGTTTTGGTGAGTGTATGGTTATAGAGGAGAGTTTAGTGGAGTTTATCAAAAGTCAGATTGCGGTTGAGAGGGAGATTGTACGTTCCCTCGAGGAGGCCCTGGAGGACATGCGTAACCCGGCTGTTAGGGGAGTTTTGAGAGGTATATCTTTAGATTCTGTTAAGCACGCTGAGATGTACTCCTCAGCCCTATCGCTCCTAACAACAGCTCCACAGGCCCTATCACAAGAGCAACTTGAGAGACACAAGAGTCTCATAGAGAAGCATATTTGCATAGAAGCCGAGCTGATAAACAAGATTGGCGGCATTATTCCAAAGGTTAGTGATGAGAAGGTTAAGCTACTCTTAACAGCAATTTTGGCTGATGAGAGAAGACACCATGAGTTCTTAAAGAGGGTTTTAAAGATCCTTGTTCGTGGAGAAACAATAACGGAGGATGAGTGGTGGGAGATCCTATGGAAGAATGTCCCATTCCATGGCGCCCCCGGGGGATAAATAAAGGACTGGAAATTAAGCTAAGTATTAAATACGATACCAGAATAAATATTTATAAGAATAAGGATCTTTTCAGCAATCTTCAGAATATTCTGTTTTCATGCGCGTCATACTATTAGAACGCTAATTGATACGTGATATCAAAATGTAAATGAAAAATGAAAAAGGTTAGCTTGCTTCGCTCTCTTCCTGCAGAGTCTTGCCATTTTAGGCTTATTGTGCCGCGTCTCTTGTGGTTTCCAGGCCAGCGCTTGACGAGGGTATTATCATAGCTTGGATAGAGGAAATCGATAAATATTCATTATCCCAACAGCTATTTAAGTTTTGACTCTGGAGATTAAGCATGAAAAAGCGCAGCTTATTAAGAGGTAGCATGTGCTTAAGTCGTAGCTTCCAGTTTTTTCTCTTAGTAATCCGATAACTAGAGGACCAACTATGCCTGAGAAGCTCATGGAAATTATCCCGCTTACCATATAATGTATCATGAATGTATCCAAATAATGATCTTCCAAAGGCATTAGTTAATCCGTATATGCTCAAACATAAAAGCGCTATCCAGTGAGGGATATTATTTTCAGTAAGGAACTGCACTAAATTTCCAAGAATAGCTACTCCTGATGATAGAAGGGGAACATACCATGCTTCAACAATCCAAAACCTCAATGAAGATATCCTTCTAAGTCTTGCCGAAAATACTTCTTTATTTTTCTCCTTCTCGTTTTCAGAAGGATCCTTTTCCTTAAGGAAGTCTTGTGTTCTTAGAATTAGGGCGACGCTGAAAAGTACGGCAAAACCCAACATGCCAATTATCATGAAGGCTCCTCTCCAACCCATAATGCTATTCATAAACCCAACTATTGGAGTAAGTATGAAAGGAGATAGACCAAATGAGGTCAATATAATGCCGGAGGCTCTCCCGTGAGCCCCACTCGAATGACGGATGATCGTTGAGATAATCGAGCTATTAATTATCCCGCATGCCAATCCAAAGATAATTCCGTAAAAGAAAGTGAACATCCAAGTGTTATTTGCTAGAGAAGAAAAAATAAAACTCAATAAGTGCAGAATTGAAGTAAAAAATAGGATTCTGTCAAGACTATATTTTTTGTTGGCGAGTAAACCACCTCCCATCATTCCCAATGAGAATGAGATGTGCGATAATGAGAAGATAGTATTCGCTATATCATACGTTAAATTAAACTCATCTCTTAATAAAGATGCGAATGCTGACCAAACATAAATAGCTCCAGCAAATATTTCGCAAGGGGATAATAAGATTAGCAAAAACATAAATAACTTATCTTTATGTTGCTTCATACTAACATATTCTAGGATCCGCTTTTTTTTGTTTTTCTGTTAATAAAAATTGGCTTATGGTTTAACTTATAGAACATTGGGAAAGACTAAGCTAATATAGAGGATATTTAGAAATCAATTTTAAGTAAAATTGTTATTTTTCATCATTTTATTTTCCCGAAGTATTTTATATAGGGATCACACCAGTGGCTCCAGTATTGGGCATAATTTTTTACTGGCACTGGGCTAAATGTCTGTTCTTTTATGGAAGATGGATTCTGCCCTGTGGGTAAGCTAAATAACTCATTAGCGTAGCCTATTGCTCCCTCAGATATCATATGATCTAGGTTATTGATTAGTATACCGTGTATCTCTTTTTCCATATCTAATTCCTCCATAACCTTTATTAAGTATGGGGTATCTCTAGGCCATATAACGGCTCCATGATACTCCAAATCTCCTAAATATGGTTTCCTCTCAATATCCCTGACAAGGACCCCAAAAATTTCATATCCATTGCCAATCTCCATAAGCTTTCTCCTAACTAATAATTGCTTTATGTCCTTCCATACCTTCATGAGTGCTTTTTTATCATAGAATATCTCTTTTAAAGATGCAATAGATATCACGCATAAAGAACTCTTAGTGTAATCCCTTAAGCCGCTTACTGGTTCAACAGTTATTGGCTGCAAGGTGCCATTCTGTAGAAACCACCTCTTATATCCATGGAGGAGCTCAGAGCTAAACTCATAAAGTTCTTCGGGGATCTTTTCCTCAGCTCCCTTAAGGGATATCATTAGATTATTTAAGCATTCTATGAAGAGCGAGTTTACCTCAAGAAGCGCGAAATTATCCTCTGGTGTGACTCTCCCTATCCAATCTAGGGGTAATCTAGTTGGCCAAATTATATCATTAATGGGATATAGGACATCAAGCCACGAAGAATTCGCTTTGCAAACGATTAATCCCTCATAGAGATTACATCCAGAGAAACCTTTTTGGAACTTCAATTGTTTGTACGCTTCAAGCATAATCTTGGTAGACTCCCTCAGCAGAATCCTTTCCTTTGTTCTCTCATAGAGCATTGTTGCAACGTTAATTAGTTGTGGAAAAGCATCACTCACATAATCGCCCTTATCAACAAACACCCTTAATCCATTATTTCTATATGCAACTAAAATCAAATATCTTATTAGTTCAATAAGCCATTCGGACAAGTTGAAAATCTCAGTGTATGTTAGTATATTCCATCTTAAACCTTCAAGGAGATCTCTGACCCATACTCTTTTAAACCACATTGATCCAGCCTCGGGTGCGAGGGTTAGACCCAAGGGTACTCCAAAACTGGTCAGCCTATCAACCCTAAGCAAGATGGCATCTACAATTTTGGGCGTCAATTCTGGAGAAGACTCCTTTAGAATAGAGTAGAGCTTCCTAAGACCATCTTTAACTCTGAGCTTAATCCGTTTAAATCTCACTCTAGGTAGAGGAATTTTTATCTCTAATATTCCTTTCTTTGAGATTAGGGCCACTGGCGCCTGAACCCTTCTTAGATGTCTGATGAAGAAAACTTTTCCATTTTCGATCCTCCTCCAACCATCATCGAGCTTATAAACCCAATTTAAAGTCAAATTTAGCCTTTTAACATGATCGAATCCTTTTATCTCAAAGGTTATCGGAACTGCACTCGACTCAATAATCAACGAATCATTCCTATTATGAATCGTGTAGCTTGGCTGTAAATTAGACTCCGTATCGCGGGCATCAAGTATTGGGAGAAATATTGAAGATTTTTGTGCATAGGCAGAGAAAATCGCCTCGTCGCCTCTAGTATTTACCGAGACCGTTACCACGTATCTTTCACCATCCTCATCAACATAAATGTAATCGGCTGAATCTCTTCTTGAGCGAACGGATACTGGCTTTAAATTCTTCGCATCTAAGGTACTGTAATAAAGCGCATCCAGAACCTTATATAATTTATTATCTACTGGACCGACTAAAAGACCCTGCCAAGGGAAATCCCTGTTGCCGCCATGCATCATGCCCATACTGGTTATTACTGGCGCATCAAAACTTGATGTAGAATACTCAATTAAACCATCCCTTATTAGAACATGCTTATTACGGGCATAATCCCAGTCCGGATCTTCTATAGTATCAAATTCGCAGCAAATGCTGTAGTCGTTTGCCACCTCAACTTTAGTCATATTCCTGCACAGTGTAGCTATTTATTGTCAAACCTTTATTTATGCCTAGCATTTTTTATCTATGGTGCTCTTGATCACTATTAAGTATGTTTAAGCGGTCACTAAGGCGACAAAGTAAGTTAGGCAGAATTTATCGGATACTTTGCGCTCATTATCTTGCATCCATTAATTAGTATAAAAGCATATATTGTTAAACGGAAGATTTTTCTATTAGAACACTTAATTCGTCTATGTAATAAGGCGGTTTACAAATTGAGTCAAACAGGTCCGCCAGGTTTGGAAGAGCTCTTACCTAAGATGGTTGCAGTGGGGTTGATAGCTTACACGGTCGGGCTACTAATGGATGGAATATCTAATATATTGTGGATAGCAACATGGGTAACCTTACTAACAATTCTCTTAACTGTCTCGGGGATCATTGAACTCGGGATAGCAGGCTTACTACTTATGAGAATGAAATATATTTTATCATTGAGCGCCTTCACCGTGGATACGCTATTTGTTGATCCCACGCTTAAATATCTGCTGTACCTTGTGCCATTATATTTACTGCTAAAGGGAATAGGCTTTCTACAATCCACTATAGTAACTGGTATAGGTCTCATTGGAGCCGCCATATTGATATTCATCACATTATTTCTCCGCGTTAAACCAATGTCCCCCTCAACTGCAATTTTAACAAACTTTATATTGACTCTATTAATTGGCGCATTTCTTGGTTTGGCAGGCTTCTCTATGGCTGGAAGCAGTATGCCTAACACATTATTAATGTACTCAGGAATACTTGGCATAGCCATAATAATCATTGGTTTAAGCATCCTTATGATGGGATTAGCTCCCAAAGCGGAGGCCATGAAGGATGTCATGGTTTACATAGGCTACCTGTTGATCGTTGTAGCATTAATCGTTGGAGGAGCTTTAGCTATTAGGGACGGGGTATATCTAACATATTTTCCGGGAGTTATTGGTGCTAGAGGGGCAATAACCTTGGTAGCTGGAATATTAGGTGGGATACTGACCGGCGTACTCTCCATAATAGTAATCGTGATGAAATTTACAAAGGTGCTGGCTAGAATCTCTGAGATACCCCCACCTCCTCCTCCACCAACATAATTATAGCCATCGCAAAGTAACCTAGAAAAACTAAAAATATCAAATCCAGTTTTCTTTTTTTAAGAGTGGGCTTCTTTATCCTAATTGATAAAATTTGCTTAAAATGATGCGGGAAAGATTGAAAGTTAGAAGTATAAGGGTAACTCTAGGTTTTGTTAGTGATAGTAACTGTGCTGAAACATAAGTCAGATTTGTTTAAGCATATTTTCTGCATTTATAGCAGTACCATCTTTGGTACTGTGATATCCAGGTGAGAGGTCCGCCGCAAGTTGGGCAGACTTGTGCCTGATCTATTTGGGGCCGTTGTGCCGCTAAAGCCTGTGCTGGGCGCTGCCTTAATACGACGAAGTCGCCTACAGCCTGCACCTCTTCCCATGGAACCTCTTTTATTGAGCCATCCTTCCCCTCTATACACAACAATATGCCCATTCTCCCGACAGTAAAGCTTATATCCTTAACAGTTCCAATTAAATATCCTTCCCCATCAATGACCTGCATCCCAATTAAGCGTTCCCTCGTCACGCTTCTCTCTCTTGCCTGGGACACTAATCTGCCTCCAAACAATATTAATTATTATGTCATTAAAGTTAATAAAATTTGCCTTAATTTCAATGATGTTAAGATCTTTCGATTATTAATTGGGTATGTATGTAGTTACGTGAGGACTGTGTTTTAGACTATGAGAAGAAAACTGAAGTAATTTAAAGACATTATTTGCAGACTATTATCTTGCAGCAATCACACTTATCGAAAACACCTATTCCTCACTAATCTTTATGGCAAAGTTCTTAATTAAAAAGAATTGGTTCTTTGACAAGTTTTTTAAAACCTCTCTTAAGTAGGTTTCTACACCTTGTGGTCTTTCGGTTTCAACTTCAATAATTATTTTCTTCAAACTATTTCCTCCCATCATTCATGCCTTTTATAAGTATGAAGTTACATCCAATTTTTTTAGCAGCTTTTTCATCAGTTTCTCTATCACCAACAAAAAGAACTTCTCCTGGGCTAACGTTAAATCTTTCAATAACAGCCTTTATTTGCTCATATCTATCCAGAGAAAATTCCCTAGTGATAATGACATCAAATGACAAACCAGCTACCCTCATAATTTCCTTAACAGCCAATTCACCCTGTAACGTAACAAGACATCTTACTTTATTTCGAGAATCATTGTAAATCTTAATCCCCTCCGCTATTTCCCTCATGTTTTTGATGGCATTGAGCTCATATGCGTCTAAGATTTTAAAAATCTCTGCTCGGGACTCCTCATTAATGTTCAAAAGAGTATTCAAAATAGAGTTAACTCTCCTTACTTTTAAGATCCCAGCTATCTCATTCCGAAGCTTCTCATAATCAATTGGAAGATTAACTAGGGTGCCATCGAGGTCAAATATAACAATCTTTATCTGTTCAAAGTTCTTCCCACTCATACATTCTCCCAATAACTTCACCATCTTTTATCAGACATGGGGATGCATCAATGTGCCTAACCCAATATAATTCTTCAGGTAAAATATTAAATTTAGGGAAATCGGGAATTCTCTCGTTATAGGCTAATTTTAGGTAAATATACGGGAAGTTGGCGCGGTAATCACCATAAAGTTTTTTGCTGGCGTAGGAGAAGAAGAAGGAGGTTGTGAACATTCTGCCAGCATTAATCTCGGTTACACATGGAATCCCCTCAGAATTTTCCCTTAAATCTACGCATGCGATGCCATTAAAGTTAGGATCTATAGCTAGGATTGCTTCTACGGCGATTTTATTAACTTTTTCATCGTGAATTGTTCTTTGAACAGTTGGTGTTCCAGTTATGCCGGAAGGTGCTAATTCTGGATAAATATATTCAAGGCGTTCTCTAGCCATAGAAATTACAAGCTCGCCCTCTTTCCAGATGCTGTGAAAGGCTATATTTCTGCCACCCAAGTACTCTTGTGCGATAAACTCCAACTTTTCATCCCTAGCCCTCCAATATCTAATCCAAGAGATTGCTGTCTCAACATTGTAAGCTGGTGTACTTCCTCTTCCCCCAGCGCCATGCCTAGCCCTAATCCATATAGGACTACCATATTCCTCAAATGCTCTCAAAATATCCTTTTCACTTCTAATTTCAATCACCTTCGCTGTTGGAATATCTTTCTTAAGCCACGTCTTAGTTGCCTCAAGCTTATCTTGGCAGATCCTAATTGCTTGCTTAGAGGGAAGAAATACATTGGCCTTAAGTTTCTCTCTATTCTCAGATAAGACCCTTACCTCAATATCTGGCTGTGCATGAACGAAGTCTACATTCTCTCTCTGAATAATTTCGTTTAATGAATCAATGTAACCGTCTTCAGTAGCCTTAGGAACAATAAATTTCGAGTTGACGGGAGCTAGATTTATCCTATACTTGTTTACATCAACCCCTATAATGTAGATTTTCTCTGGTGCTATTTTGAGAGAATATATGAGGTTAATTGAAGCTGGGCCACCTGCTCCTGTGATTATTATCCTCTTCACCATTTTCACACCTTTGGCTTAGTCTGCCATCTCCAGGGATTCTCCATTATCCACTTTATTTCTTCAACAAGACCGATGTGTAAATCCGTTTCAGGCTTCCATCCTAATATATCCCTAGCTTTCTTATTTTCTAGCACCATGATTTTCAGTTCATGTGGTAGCCTTATTCTCTCAGGCTGAGATTTTGATGCTTCTCCCTCCCTTGGGTCATCTAATATCACACCCAAGTTTTCCCTGAGATCTTTAAAAGGAGAAAGGCTAGATCTCTTATGCTTATACCATTCCCGCTTGAGATATTAAAGACTTTCCCGCTCGACTTATTATTGTTTATTGCGAGCATATGCGCTTTAACTAGATCCTTAACATAAACATAGTCTCTTATTTGAGAACCATCTCCAAATATTATGGGCGGCCTATTCTCCAAAAATATCCTTTTTATAAATATTGTTAATACGCGCCCGAACCACTCCTTGGGTCCATAAACTATGCTGTAGCGGAAAACCGTCGTATTTAGTCCATATAATTTATGGTATTGAATACAATATCGCTCTGCACATAATTTGCTTACTCCATAAGACCAATGAGGCTCAAGCGGGTGTGCTTCATCTTGCGGAATAGTCTTTACCTCACCATAAACTGCAGCTGAGGAAGCAAAAAGAACTTTTTCGATACTGTTACTCTTGAGCGCAGAATTTAAGACGTTTAGTGTTCCGAAGATGTTGATTTCTGCATCTTTTTTAGAATTAACTATGCTTGAATAAACCTCTATGTTGGCCGCCTGATGATCTATAACATTGATCTCTTCATCTCTAATAGTCTCGTATAATAAGTTCGCATCTAAAATGGACCCCTTAATTACTTTGAGGCGTTCATCTCTTATGTAGCTTAAGTTTTCTATATGACCTGAAGAGAAATCGTCATAGACGACCACTTTCTCCACACCCTGCCTGAGATACTCTTCCACTAGATGTGAGCCTATGAAGCCTGCTCCACCAGTCACCATAACATTTTTTCTTTCAATGGCTTTCATGAGTATTCCACGCAGCCTTACTTTTCTTAGGCCTTTGATATTTCCTTAACAATCTTTTCAATAACATTAACAGGGTTTTCTAGCTCAGAAAGATTTCTCTTTACGTCAAATTTCTTTCCAATCGTAAAGGTTACATATCTTATTACCTCACTTGGTTTCACAGTAAATATTGGAAAACCCCTTTTACGAAGATATTCGTTAACTTCAGATTGGCCTAATACTGGAATTACTATGCTTGGTACACCTTGTAGGGCGGCTTCCCTAGAGATTGTTCCACCGACGCTGACAACTATATCTGCTTCAGCGACCAGGCTAGCAGAATCGATGAAGCCTTCTGGAACTATAAGGTTTCTTATTGGTTTTTTCGTGTATCTAGGAAGGAAAACAACTTTACCGTATCTTGAAAGTTTTTTGGCAATCTTCAATGTTACATCCTCTTTTCCTTTAGCATAGACTGCTTTGGTTTCCATTTGCCTTACCACGATTAATGGATGTCCATAATCAAACCTTTGTTTCGGTTGGAAATCCCTGATCCACGCCACTTCATCGACACCATCAAATTTAACCACTCTTTTTATTGGGTAAGCCTTTAAATGTTCGTTCGGTATAGCTTTTGAGACAACTAGTACATCAATAAGTGGTATAGTTAGTCGATTTACCTCGTCGGCATGTACAGTATCATGTGTGGAAATGATGGGTACCTTAAGCCCAAAAGCAACGCGGCACTGCTCAACTGAGCAATGAGATATCGCTATGTCCGGCTGATTCTCTTTGAACATTTTGCAGAATGCCATCTGCCTTTTTGAGCTCTCATATAGTCTTGTAAATAATGTTCTTGGATTATATTTCCCTACAACCTTAAATTCTACATTTAAATACTTCGCTAACGGTATTGTGTCTGGATGTTCTCTTAGCGTGAATATAACTTCGTGTCCCTTTTCTTTTAAGCGTCTTGTTATAACTGTTCCGTATCGTACCTGCTTTCCTGTGCATGCATCATACCATATTTTCATGGACATTCACCAGGCTAAACTATTGAGATTATTATAGAGATAAACGTAAATATTGTGAAGATGACCGCTATTAACGCAACTATCTTACGCTCAGTTGTAGGGTGGTAGTAAGCAATTAATGTTACTAAACTTCTTCTATGCACCGCTTTTAATTTTAATCCATCCATAGTGAGGTTCGGTCTTCTCTTAAAGAATAGGATGTTAATGAGGATAAGCGCTGAGTTAAATATAAATGGAAGTATTGATATTGCTAGGGTTTGCTCTATATTTGCTATTATTGCATAGGATGCTAATGTTACTCCGAGGGAAAATGAGCCGGTATTTCCGACGAAGATTTTTCCTCTGAAGCTATAGTAGGCTAAGAGCCAGGAAACTGCGATTGGAACATATAATAGAACACTTTCCCTCCTATCATGAATAATTGACGTTATGAGCAGCCCCGTTAAGACTATTGATGGGCAGACAGTTTCGAGACCGTTCAGTCCACCGAGCTGGTTAACAGTGTTAGTTGTCACCGTGACTATTGTCGGGATTATTATGAGGTAGTAGGCTAATCCAAAGTCTATTTTACCCCAGAAGTAGGTGCTCATGATCGTTTCGCCCTCACGGATCGCAATTAATGGTATGGTGGCTATAAGCGGCAGTAATGCCTTATACCTCCATCTAATATCAATCCAGTCATCTAATAAGCCCATGAACCCCCCAAAAAGTATACATGAGGCTAAAGTTAATGCGGATGGTCTATCTAAGCCTTCTGCAGCCCATACCTGGAATCCATGAACTATAAATAGGTAAATGGTTGATAACAGTATATAAATTACGCCTAAACCATTGGGAACAAGTGGCCTGCCAGGCTTATGCTCATCAGGCGCCTTAGGGAATCTATCCAACATTAGTTTGTCCTCTGCTTATATGAATGCTAATGCTTAAAGGGTACAATTACCTTTTTAATTTTTTTGAAATTTACATAGATTATGACTTTAAGTAGGTTTGGTGGTCTTGACTGAAGATGAAATCAAGCTCAGATATACGGGTTTTATAGTCTTTTTATCTAGGCTAATTAGCATTGGAACGGGGCTAATTTTCACCTTACTAGTTACTAGAAATATCTCGCCCAAGGATTATGGTGTGTATGGGAACCTTGGAGATATATTATCTTATTTTACCCTAATCTCAACGATAATACCTTTTTGGATAACAAGGTTCAGGGCGAGACGTTGGCCGGGCTCCCTTAAAACTGGACTTTTCATGAATACACTAATTGGCTTGGCTTCTATAACGCTATATTTGCTATCTATAGTGGGTATTATGCACACCCTCCAGGTCGGCTTAAACTATATACCGGTATATATGGTTTCTGCAGCAATGATCCTAGAGAACCATATTTTAGCGGTCTTTGAAGCAGCATTATATCCTAAACGTCCAGAGAAGATTGGTTTCGGACTACTTGTCTTTGAGGTGAATAAGGTAATACTGGGCCTCCTATTCCTATATGTCTTAGGGATGGGTTTGTTAGGCGCCCTCATATCACTTATAATAGCTTATTTTTGCCAAGCCATATTTTATGTGAGATTGCTGTGGCGGGAATTTAGGGAGAGGATAGTTTGGGCTTATATTAAGGAGTGGCTTAAAGCATCTACACTAAATGTTTATGGTGTTTTGGGCGAGAGACTACTAGTCCTCGCAAATATATTCTTATTTATTTATGGTGAAGAGATATCGAGAGCCTATTATGGTGCTTCATATACAATAGCCTCATTGGTTACATACTCTTCCTCATTAGCGTTTGCCCTATATCCAAAGCTTCTAGCCGGAACTAGATCAGAGGATATAACGGTATCCATGAAGATGGTTTTAATGTTCGCTTTGCCAATGTTTCTTGGAATTATAGTTCTCTCAAGTGATTTACTTTCAATTCTTAATCCCGTCTATAGTGTGGCGTCACCGATCTTAATTATTTTGGCATTGAGTTCCCTTATAGTATCGGTATCTTCGATCTTCGAGTCCATTATAATTGGAACCGAGGATTTTGATGCGGCGGCAAGAATATCATTTAAAAGGGCATTTAAGAGTAAGATATTTCTATTGTTAACGCTAAGGTATATTCAGGCGGCAATAGTTTTACCATCTACATATCTAGTATTATCTTTATTCCCGCTTGATGTCGTTTCATCAACTCTCTATTTCGCATTAATAGGATATGCAGGGAACATCATTATAACGTTTGCCAAGCTTTTAAAAAAATAGCAAAAAGTTTTGAAGAAGTAATAGAATTTTCAGATGTAATAATGTTATTAAGAATCCAAACTGAGAGA
>JAWAXL010000006.1:0-46533 GCA_038820405.1 Bathyarchaeia archaeon | reverse complement strand
GGAATCTCTTTAAATTGTCGCCTAATTTCATTAATCATTCTCCAAGCATTTCTTCCGACGGCTAGTATTACTAATGCCGAAAATAGAGGCGGCATCATCGCGCCAAGGAAAATCCCAGCGACAACTTGAGGCTTCATTAAAGTTAGCTCCTCTAATCTAATATTGAGTAGCTGAATGTACGTAAGGAAGAGGGCAAGAACTGTAAGCGCTGCAGAGCCTATTGCAAATCCCTTCGTTATGGCCTTTGTTGTATTTCCAGCGGCATCAAGCTTGTCAGCAACATCGATTACCTCCTCTCCAAGCCAGGACTGCTCAGCTATGCCCTTAGCATTGTCTGAAATCGGGCCATAAGCATCAGCCGATATAGTTATGCCAACCGTTGCGAGCATTCCAACAGCAGATATAGCAACCCCATAGAATGGATTAACTCCAAACAAGGTTGAAAGGTACCACGCCGCCAGCGTCGCAGCACATATACCTATTATTGGTGGCACTATACTAATTACACCGTAGGAGAAGCCAGTTAGAATATTGATCGCTGCACCAGTTATCGAGGCCTCCGCAACCTTCTTGGCAGGCTTCCTATCTATTGATGTGAAATAATCTGTTGTAAGCCCTATAACAATTCCAACAACCAGCCCAGCTACTGCTGGCAGAAAGACACCAAGCCACTTACTTCCCTCTAACCCTGAATAGTATGCAGCTAAGAACAACAATACCGTAAATATTATCCATGTTCCAAAGGATCCCTTATTAAGCGCTGCCCCTGGACTACCCCTGAGACTAGCCCTAGTTATCAGCACACCTAATATCGATGCGAAGAGACCCATGGTCGATATTATGAGTGGAAACATGATAAATATGCTTTCACGGAACGCTACGCCAAGGATCATCGCTGCCACAATGCTCGCAACATATGAGTCTGCCAGGTCTGCTCCCATACCAGCTACGTCGCCAACATTATCACCAACATTATCGGCTATTACGGCTGGGTTACGCGGATCGTCCTCAGGTATATTAAGCTCAACCTTACCAACAAGATCCGCACTTATATCAGCAGTCTTTGTATATATTCCACCTCCAGCCCTAGCGAAAAGAGCTAAAGAGCTGACTCCGAAGCTAAAGCCCAAAACAATTTTTGATGCCAGTTCATCACTGAAGCCTATTATAAACCTGTACAAATAGAATATTGCGCTCACTCCTAGGAGACATAAGCCGGCAACGATCAGACCCATGATTGCCCCGCCGTAAAATGCTGTTGGGAAGGCCTTTTTGAGTCCTACTCTAGCTGCATTTGCTGTTCTAACGTTAGCCTTGACTGCAGCTATCATGCCAACGTATGCTGTAATAGCGGAGCATATGGAGCCAAGAACATAAGATAATGACATGCTTGCCCCGAAGAATACATCTCCTTGCTGGTATATTGTGTAAAGTGTACCGACTATGACTGCCATTAGTGCAACAAAGATAGCCAAAGTCATAAATTGTCTTTTAAGGTAAGCCCTCGCGCCCGTTTCTATAGCGCTAGCTATTTCCCTCATTCTTTCCGTCCCAGGATCCTGTTTCAAGATATATTTATAGAGGTATCCTGCAAGTCCAAGGGAGATAAACCCCGATATAAATGTCATATTAAGCCACTCTAGCAATCTCCCACCTACCTTGATATAATACAATAAAGAAAAAATAACATAGGATATTAATAAAAGTTATTTGTAATACCAAGGAAAAATTAATTTAAAACCTTCCTGAAAATATTTCTTAAAGGAATTCATGGATAAGGTGATTTTAACGAAGATTGGTGTTGGATTAGTTGGTTGTGGTGCGATAGGTTCGGTTATAGCTGAGGCCCTAGATAAGGGGAGAGTTGATAATGCAATCCTAGTGATTGTATATGATATTATTTTAGAGCGGGCGAAAAAACTTGTCTCTAAGTTGAGTTATAAGTCTCTTATAGCAGGATCCTTGGACGAAATCTTAAGAAGAAGCGACGTTCATTTGGTTGTTGAAGCAGCCTCGCAAGATTTCGTTAGAGAATATGCTGTTAAAATATTGAATAGTAATAAGGATTTATTGATTATGAGTACTGGTGCCTTATTAGACGAGACGTTATTTTCTGAAATAGCTAAAGCTACTGAGAGAACCGGTAAGAAGATCTATGTTCCCTCAGGGGCTATTGTTGGAATAGATAACATTAAGTCTGCAGTTTTAGGTAAAATTGAAGAAGCCATACTCATAACTAGAAAACCTCCAATAAGCTTCAGGGACACCAATCTAATTGAAAAGAATAAAATTGATATCTCATCAATAAGGGAGCCATTAATTCTGTATGAGGGACCAGCCCGTGAAGCCATCAAAATACTTCCACAAAACGTTAATGTTGCAGCCACATTAAGCCTAGCTGGCATAGGTCCTGATAAGACAAAGGTAAAAGTTATAGCTGATCCGGCAGTAAAGAATATAGTTCACGAAATTTATGTTAAGGGTGAATTTGGAGAAATATATACGAAGGCTGTGAATAAGCCTTTCCCCAAAAATCCCAGAACAAGTTATATTGCAGCTCTCTCAGCCATAGCAACTTTAAGAAGAATTACGAGTAATATAGTTATTGGCACATAGGGGTTCTGTTAGAAAATTAAGTATGGCGAGAGCTGAATAGAGGGCTTCTTCAGTCCTAACAGTTTCTGTTGCTTGTCTCGGGATGACGTTAACTATAAAATCAGAAACCTCGCTCAGCTCCAGTCCTTCCTGTTTAGTTATTTCATGTAAACCCTGAGTCGGTGATCCAAAAGCAATTAGTATACTTTTTGAAAAACGCCACCTATTTAAAATTTCATCTTTAACTTTGATTAGGGACTCACCATATCTAGATGTCGCAATAACCAAGTTGAAAGAACCCTTCTTAATAGTCTTGCCAAGGGGATCCTTTGAAATAACTACTTTGTATCCCCAATATATTGGGATTTCTTCTGGGTTCACAAGTATTACTTTGGGGTTCTCCCCCTCATTAACGATCTTAACGGTTACACGCATACCACTTCGAACATGCACATTTGGAACAAATATTGGTTCCTCAACACCTATATCTATAAATACTCCATGTCTACATTCCTTAAGCACAATACCATCCCTAAATTCCCCGACTTTTAGACTTCTCTTCTTATTTTGGGTTAGATGGTGGGGAGTTCTAAGTGGTGGAAGTATACCAGCATAACAGAGTTCAGGCATTATACCAAACAATTTCTTTCTAAGATACTGTGGGGTCTCCATATAAGATAGAATCATTTGGATGAGTCTTTGATCGCGGCTTTGATCAATACTAAGAATATCTGGGTATACAATGACTTCATCGATGCGGAAAACGGCTAAAGCGCGCCCTATAAAACCGAGCTTAAATGTCTTCTCTCTAAGGTGGGGGACATCCGAAACAATTGATGCGGGAATGGCTACATGAAGTCTTTGCTGCCTCTTTAGAGGCTCTAAAGACAATATTCCCCTCAGATACCTTTTTGGACATGCATTTAAATATTTATCGATCAAACAACCTTACGATCATCACACTCTCACGTTTATTTAAATAATCTAAAAATAAGTAACTATAGAGATACATTCCCCATTATAAATCAGATTAGAATAAAAAATCGTATTGGTGGGGCTGGCCGGACTTGAACCGGCGACCTACGGGTTTCTCCAAGCTCCAGACAGTCTTCATCCTCAAGGAGTCAGTAAACCCGTTTTCTGGCATCTGGAGCCCCTAACGGCCTAAGCGGCACTTAAGCCGCCAGAGCAGTCGTCATACCTTTCTAGCAGCCACACTCTAGAGTGTGGCTGCTGCTAGACCACAGCCCCACCATCATAAAATTTGGTTAAAATCCATTTTATATGCATTATGCCAATTTTAAAGCGAAAAAGTTAATAATGTGAGCTAGTTAACAAAATGAATGGTGGATTGCCGGCCAGAGGGCGCGGGAACCACCTAAACCCATTCCGAACTTAGAAGTTAAACCGCGCTCCGTCCCCGGTTTTAGTGGGATCTTCGGTCCCGTGAAGCCGGGGAAGCTGGCAATCCACCACTTATTCTCCCTCTAGAAGCCATTTTAGGGGTATATCCTGATAGGTTCCATCTGGGAGGGTTCTGCGAATTGTTATCGGTAGGACACCACGTTTTAGCTCCTCAAGCGCAATGTCTATTGGGCTTCTCACATTCTCTTTGACTTCTATCAAGATAGGAGCTCCCATAGCTACCTGCAATGCTCTTGCACCAACAATTCTAGCTTTCTCGAAGCGGGTAAGCTTAGGTGGACCAACTAGAATCTTCCTTTTTTGATTTTCAGAACATGAGCTTTTTATTCCTTGTGATTCTTGAAGTGAAGATTTAATAATCTTTCCTCCCCCTTGAACACTATTTTAGAGCAGACACTTTAAACATCACATTATATATTTGATGCACTCTAAAATATCCAATAGATATAAATTTTGCGATTTATCGGTTTATCCTAGATGTAATAAAGACTTAAATGTCACATTTATCATCACCCCTTAATGATTGGAAATGCTTCAAGAGAAGCTGAAGAATATAAAGGTTGGCAGTATAATCATTATTTTTGACAGAGATTTTGGTAGACTTATATTTCGGAATGTTAGAATCTATGAAAATTTATTGGATGATGCTGAGTGGCTTCTTGAAAGAACCCCGCAAAGATCATGGGGCTTCATGATACGATCAATTATTAAGGAAAAGCATTATGGTCTCTGGATCGGAGAGTACATGCCAGATAATAATAAGGTTATTCGGGAGGAAATGCTCTTTAGTAAAGGCTCTTCAGTCATAAGCAAAATCCTCTTAAAACATTCCGAAAACAGAGTCAGTGATAAAGAAGTCGATAGAAAAATAAATATCGATACCCTTAAGAAAATGCTGCCTGAAAGCAATATAATTCGAGATTTCAAGCATTTCACTTGCCCAGAAGAGCGATTCTACAACAGATGCCCATGTATAGAAGAGATATATAAAATTATAGGGGAAAGATGCAGTTATGCTCCAAGACTATATTATTCTAGAGTGGCGGAGATAATATTTAGAGTCAATAAGTGTCATGATGTAATAATTTGCCCACTACAAGCATCACCAAACGCTCTCGAAAGAATATTCGTCCTTACTAAAATCCTGCAGAGCAGGAGAATTGGGAAGATAAAAGTTATTGGGGAAGCATAGTTGAAGTGACTTAACATTCCCCAGATAAAATCTTTTTCGCCCGGTTTAAAGAATTATTTATTTTGCTCCAGTGACTACCCTTCCAATACACTTGTCCGCATCCAGTACAAGTCCAAAATTCATCATATGTTTTATAGGTTGAGCTTAGCACTCTATCCTTGATATTCTCCTTATTGATAGATTTAATTAAAGAATTACATTTAGGGCAACGTGACCTTTTTATATCTATTTCTAGTCTAATATTAAGTTGTCTTGACAGATCAGCCATCTTTTCTATATGAGCCCTTCCTTCTACAAAAATCGCTTTAATTCCATTAGTGTTTGCTCTCCTAAAAAGGTGGTAATCTTTAGTTAATATGATTCGCCCTTCATCAGCAGCGATTCTTAATATTTCATCATCATGTAAGTCATTAGCATATTTTGTGTCATAACCAAGTATTCTCAGCCACCTAGCAACCTTACCAAGCATTCCATTAACAATGAACTTTATGTCGCTCATGGTCGCTTACCTAACTATTTTTCCGCTTCCAGGTTTAGCTACAATCTCCCCCTCATCCATCACTAACATGCCATTCACGAATGTTTTCACAGGCTTGCCCTTCACACGCAAACCATCGAAAGGCGAAAACTTCGCTTTCGAATAAAATTCCGTCGAATCTATGGTCCATTCTTTTTTCATGTTAACGACGACGAGATCTGCGTAAAATCCCTCTGCTATTTTACCCCTACCATTAAGCCCAAATATTCTGGACGGGTTCTCCGAAAGAACTTTAACTAAAGTTGCTAGTGATATTTGTCCCTTATTGACCATTGTAAGAATTAGAGGAAGCATAGTTTCGATTCCAGGTATCCCAGCTGAAGCCTCCCACACTGAAGAAGCCTCCTTTTCCTTAAGTGCATGGGGAGCGTGATCAGACGCTACGACATCAATTAAACCATTTTCTAGCGCCCACTGTAAGTACAGAACTTCTGATAATGGTCTAAGTGGCGGATTTGTGAGCGCAATGTTACCAATTCTCCTAAAATCTTTTTCTGAGAGGAGTAGGTGATGTGGTGTAACCTCACATGAAATTTGGAGACCACGAGACCTCTCATTCACTATTTTTCTCAGCCCCTCAGATGTACTAACATGGCATATATGCATACGCACGCTGGATTCCCTCATAAGCCGTATCGCACGCATAATTCCCATAACCTCTGCTTCAATGGAGTGGACTTCAAGATAGGCCTCAATATCGTCCCGATTCCCTATTTCTCTAAATCTGTTGTGGAGGACAAAATGGTCTTCGGCATGTACAGCAACTGGAACATCTACGCCTGCAACTTCCCTAAAGGCACTTATCATTCCATGCTCATCGCCAGGATCTATGCCACCAACTTTATGAGATAGAAATACCTTAAAAGCCTTTATGCCAGCGTGTATCATCCGCTCTATTTCGCTAATATTTGTGGGAAGAGCTGAATAAAAGGCTACATTAACAACTATGTTTTTTGAGGCTATCTTCATTCTCTCCCTCAGCGCCTCTAAGCTCATAGTAACTGGCCTATTGTTTGGCATATCAATAACTAAAGTTACACCCCCATTGGCAGCAGCGCATGTACCAGAATAGAAATCTTCCTTATATAATAATCCTTGGTCTCTTAAGTGGACATGAACATCTATAATGCCCGGAAGAACAAGCATTCCATTTAAATCAATTCTCTCTGAGGCGCTTGGGAGATTTATATCCTTAGCAACCCTAATTATTCTTCCATCATCAATAGCTATTCCAGCCCCAATAAGTTTACCATCTATATATATCCTCGACTCCTTTAGAATAAGATCCACGGTCAATCTTTATCGCCTAAAACTAAACTCCACTACTATGGAAACCTGTTTAAGAATTTCATCCCTCGCTTTTTCTCTCTACATAGCAGTCTTCACAGATGTACGCACCATCAATATCTTTAAGGTTATCAGACCAAGCCCCACAGTAATCACAATATCCAGCTAAAGATAATTTTTCCTCATGTTCTTCACTAGTCGAGATTTTTGCCCTTTCCTGGATTATTTCAATGAGCTCTGGAGTGACGGAGAGTATATCCTCACTGGTGATTATCCCTACGAGGTTGCCCTTGTACATGACTGCGAGTCTTCTGACATCATAGTGGTTCATCTCCTTGGCAGCTTCACTTATAGTCTTCTCGGCATCAATTGTTATTAGGGGTGCGCTCATCACTTCCTTAGCAGTAATTTCACTCGGACGGATATTCTCGGCAACAATTCTTGTTACTAGGTCTTTTTCAGTTATTATGCCCACAGGTTTTCCATCCTTAGTACTGACAATGACACAACCAATGTTATTGTCCCTCATCAGCTTAGCAGCATCATGGGCAGATGCTTCCTCGCTAACAGTTATTACTGGGCTACTCATGACATCTTTTACTAAGAATCTAGATCTTATCCCAAAGTCATCTATACTTGTCACTTTCCTTCTCCCCTTCACTTAAGAAAAAAGAGAAGAGTAATGCTATATATCTTTTTAGTGTAAAGTTCCAAGTTATAACGTATGAAGATCATCTAGTGCACAACATAAATTTGAAATTTCATAATAGATGCGTTTAATTCTTTCAATTGTAGGGTGATCTTCCCCTAACTCACCTTTAAATCGCTTTATCGTTTCCTCAATTGGAACTACGCTCGATCCCTCAACCATTTTATCAGCACATAAAACTATCTTCTCCTCAATAGTTACTGGTATGTAGTCTTTCTTCGGCAAACCAAGCTTAATGGCCTCATCAGAAGATATTCCACCTCCAATATGCCGCTCTATAATCGATGCAATACTCTCTGGCAAACCAAGAGATCTCGCAATTTCAGCGCCAATAATTGCGTGGTGGATACCATGTGTCTTTGATCTACCTATATCATGTAGAAGTGCGCCAATATGAACAAGGTGTATATTAACTTTCACACCTTCCTCCAAACATCTATTGGCTATTTTTACGGCTAGTCTTGCCACTGCCTCACAATGCCTTATTACCTCATTAGGACAGCCAACAACCCTAAGAATTTTGAGAGCCTCATCCGGAGAGGGCAGTTTATCACCCATTCAACTCACTCTTAATCTTCTCAATCTTTTTCTCTAAGGCCTCAATTATTTTACTATTATCATAGTATGACAGTAGCTTATTGCACTTCGGACACCTAAACAAGTGCTCCGTTGCCTCTTCAAATGGTAGACGCCTACACCCGGACATATAACAATAATAAAAGCTATGACCCTTCTCGTACTCAAGTCTCTTCTTAAGTTTTTCCAGTATACGTCTTTTCTGGCTTATTATGAAGCCTTCAACTTGATCTAACTGTACTCTCCAGTAAAATGTAAACCAGCCTGAGTCTTTAATTCTAACCCGCCTCAACCCAACTATGGAGTGTTCATGAAGCTTATAAAGTGTTTTCCGAACATCATTAAGCCTAATTCCGGTCTTAGATACTATTTCGTCCTCAGTCATCTCATTATTCTGGCGGAGAACCTCAACTATCTTAGCCGCCTCTTCACCGCCAATAGCATATGCAACCTTAATTAACACATCGCGACTTACAACTGGCATATTTGATCGCATCCAAGATCTCTAATAAATTTAATTATTGCTGTTAGTGAACTTAAATTAATCGAAGAGCCATTAAAAAGTGACCTACCTACACTATTCTTATGGCTTTCTTCCCTTTCGCCTGTGGGATAATTTTTATTTTTGCGTTTTCAAATTCCCTTCTAATTTCTCTTCCCATATATAATTCATGTAAAAAAACGCTTAGGGCCCCAATTTCAGAATGTGGCTGGGAGGTTATTGAAACGTTCCAATCCGCGAACTCATACATTATTCTCGGAACTTTTTCACTACCAACAACCACGAGCTTATCTCTCTCAGACTCTCTTATCTCTCGAATAACTTCGTCTAGTGGCAGACCATACATAGTTAAATGTATAATTTCGCCGCCGCTTTTTTGCCATTCCCTTATTTTCTTAATCCAATCTTTAACATACTCCACACTAAATGATCCCCCCCATAACTCTACAACCTTCCTAATGCTTGCCTCAATTCTTTCATCTCTTTTACCGCTATAGAAAACTCCCTGGGCGCCAAATGCTCTGGCAACAAGGAAAACATGTGTTGTAACACGCTTATCTCTCTCAGGCCTATGCCCAAGTCTAAGGATAAAGACTTTCCAATTATGTTGATGGCACAACTTTTCCACCAAGTCTCTCAACAAGCCTTCCAATCTTTTCTATCAGATTTTGTGGTGCGCCAAGATATATCCTGAGAGAATCACCACCATATATTACTTTATGCACCTTTGTATTTTCATATATCCATGAAAGGAGAGAAAATGATTCTTGGGTCATCGGTATCATTAGAGCCAAATTCTTGTATCTTTTCAGAAGTCCCATCATTTCCATCTTAAGTAAATCTAGGTTAGTTCCACATAGAGCGGATATCGGGACAAATTTCAGGTTCGTGCGAAGCATACTTAAATGTCTAACTTTCTTGTCTAATGCTTTCTGAGGTAATAAGTCAATTTTATTCAATGTCATTATTGTGGGTATTCCAACTGCGCCTATCCTTCTTAAAATTTCAAGTGAGGCTGTGATCTTTCTCAGAACCTCGTCAACCGGATCACTTATGTCGACAACTAGCAGTATTAAGTCAGAGTACGTGATCTCCTCGAGAGTTGAGTAAAAAGATTCGATTAAAGTTATAGGTAGACGATCTATGAAACCAATAGTATCAGTTATAAGAGCCCTTTCCCCAAAAATATCCATAATTCTCGTTGTGGTAGAAAGTGTTGCGAAGACCTTTGGACTAGTTAGAACATTCTCCTTAGCCAGGGCATTAAAAAGTGTGCTTTTTCCAGAATTCGTATATCCAGCCAGTGAAATAAAGGAAAAACCCAGATCGAATCTACGTGCCCGATGAATCTCCTAATTTTCCCAAGTTTTTCCTGAATTTTATGGATCTGCCTCTTAATCGCATTATAATAAACATCTGTCTCATATTTGCCTAATCCATGGAAACCAGGCTGCTCACCCATCTTAGCGAGTCTAACTTTCTCCTTAGCATGGGCTAGTTCATATTGTAAACGTGCCAGCTCGATCTGGAGCTTAGCCTCCCTTGTTGAAGCCCTCTTAACGAATATTTCTAAGATCAGCTGAAATCTATCTATCACCTCTACGCCGGTTGCTTTGGTAAGATTATATGCTTGTACGATCTTGAGGTCATTTCCAAAAATTATTTTCTCCACCCCTAAATCTTTAACCATTTGTGCGAGTTCTCTGACCTTACCTGGACCTATATTATAACGCGGGTGGGGCGATCTTACCTGCTCAACAACGCCAACAATCTCATAGTCAGCTGCCTCAGCTAAGTTCTTAAGCTCATCTATGCACGATTTTTCAAAAGGTTCTCTACGATACACTATTATCGCTCTAGTCCTCGTCTGACCCTCCCTTCTTCCTATCTTTTATCTCGACAATCTCACCTAATGTGATGCTTCTTTTACCCTTTACTATAACACCAGTCGAGCCATTTAAGTCTATTCCAGATCGTCTAATTAATAATTTTATCCTTAGTACACGTTCAAGCTTACCTGCTAACTTGGTATCTGGTATAATTTTTTCACCCTCAATTTTCTTTATCACAGACTCCTTTTCCCCAATCATCTTACCAAGATCCTCAGGGGTTAAGCCTAATTTTTCACGAGCACTTTTAACTATTGATCCAAAACCCTCAATTACCTCAATATTCTCTTCAGAGGGTAATTGATGATGAAAGTTTTTGTTTTTCACAGCTATCTTTACACTTTTTAGTGAGCCTAGAGTGGTCTTCTTTGGGCGAGTCTCATCTCTAGTAGTCCAATAGCTTGATCCAAACCTTGCACACTCAGCACATGCAATCATCCTAGCCCCTTCAATGACCACTCTATAGGGTTTTCCAATAATTCTTTTACCACAAACCTCACACTGCAATGCAAGGCACCACTTTAAACCTTCGATAAATATTTTTATCTTCAATCCTAAAATTTTTACCTAAATCTCTCAAAATATCATTAAGTGAGCGATTTGGAGAGAAGCATTAATACTATTCTAAGAGAAGATTTCCTAGAGTACATAAGGAGAATAGCCGATTACCAGTTTGGCAAGGGAATTGGAGAAAAACTATTTCCAGGTGACGTTAAAATCATCCTCTCCAAAAGAACTGGTAGAATAAGATATATTTACTTGGGAGAAAAACTCCTAGCGGCATTAAATCCGGAAACTGGACTTTTTACACTAACTATTGAAGGGGCAAGAAGAGTCTTTTCATTAACTGAGCAAAAGCGCCTATGGGTTAAAGTAGACAATACTGCCATCCAATTCATTGAAAAGGGGAGTGACGTATTCGCCAAGCACGTCGTAGACTCCGACTTGGAAATCCGCCCCGGAGAGGAAGTCATCGTCATAGACGATAATGGAAATGTCATAGCCGTTGGTAAGGCATTGCTTTCAGGCCATGAGATGAGAGCCTTTAAGAGGGGAGTTGCAGTAAAAGTGCGTAGGGGTAGATGCAAAAAATAAATAGATTAAAGAGAAGTAAAAACAGATTAGGAGAGTTTTGAGCATGCGTAGGTTGAGCCCACGAGAGGCTAAGAGACTTATGCAACGTATGGGCCTAAGTATGACGCCGATTGAGGCAAGCGAGGTTATAATTAAAGCTAAGGATAAGGAGATAGTAATAGAGAACCCGAAAGTTGCAGTCCTTGAGGTTCAAGGGCAAAAAATATTCCAGGTGGCTGGTGGGAAAATAACCGAGAGAAGCGTCGCGAAAAAGGTTCAGATCTTAGAAGAGGATGTCATTTTAGTTGCTCAACAAGCAAATGTTAGTCTAGAGGAGGCAAGGGCTGCACTTGAGCAAACTGGTGGGGATCTTGCTCAAGCAATATTACTCTTAACCCAGAGGTAAGCTTACTCCGCATGTTACTTAAGGTGAAAAGAATGGTTGATAAGACTGAGATTGTGATAAAGATAACGGCGTTAGCTGTAATATTTTATATGTTAATATCAGCTCTTTATCTCTATGTAGCTCTTGGCGAGAGATGGGATCTTGTTTTAAGCTCACTATTTAATGAAAGGGTTCATGGAGCAATCATGATTAGTATAGTCTCAGCATTTATTGTTGGCGCTCTAGCAATAGCGGCGGCAATCCCTATCGCCTACATATTAGCCTACTCCAATTTTCGTGGTAAACATATTCTTGAAACGTTCTTAGTGGATCTGCCACAAACTTTTCCGCCAGTCACGGGTGGCCTTGTATATTTACTCATGTTTAGACCCCTAGGTTTAGCATATACCTTTGCCGCCGTGATAATAGCGAAGTTTTATGTCTCGGCACCATTTGCAATAAGCTTTGCCGTTAGGCGGTTTAGCGAGATAAAAGAGAGTGGGATAGACATTATAGCTAGATCTCTGGGGGCAAGAGCCAGTCACATTCTAGGTAAAGTCCTTCTCCCACTTTCCCTCAGAGACCTAGCTGCTGGCTTTTCGCTAACTTGGGCAAGGGCTATGGGAGAAATGGGAGCAACGCTAGTCTTCTCAGGAGCAATTCCATGGGTGACAGAAACACTCCCGATATTAGTTTACCTCTCTTCAATGGAGAGCGTAGAGACGGCTATAGCTGCTTCTATAATAGCTGAGAGCCTATCAATATTATCCTTATTCCTATTCAGATTTATTGCGAGGAAAAGCGAATGAAGAGCCTCTCTATTCAAGGAATTTCAAAGTACTTTGGTAATGTGAAGGCTTTAGATAGGGTAAACTTATTCGTTAATCCAGGTGAGCTAATGGTCATCATGGGCCCAAGCGGATGCGGCAAGACCACATTACTATTAATTATCTTGGGAGTATTAAGACAGGATGAAGGATTAATACTAGTGGATGGTAAAGATATTACGTATACTCCTATTGAAGAGAGAAATATAGGTTACGTGCCTCAGGATTTCGGTTTATTCCCACATTTAAATGTCTATGAGAATATAGCGTTTGGCTTAAGGGTTAGAAATTATCTCAAAAGTGAAATTGGTAGAAAGGTGAAGAACTTATTAGAGATGGTTGGTTTACAGGGATTTGAAAAGCGAAAGCCAAGAGAATTAAGCGGTGGACAGAAGCAGCGTGTGGCTCTAGCTAGAGCATTGGCAGTAGATCCATCTATCCTCTTACTTGATGAACCACTAAGCAATATTGATGAAATAACTAAGTCTGAGGTTATAGCTAACCTAAAAGAACTACAGAAGAAAATTAATGTAACAACGCTAGTCGTAACGCATAACCCAGAAGATGCGTTTAAGCTTGGTGATCGAATCGCAATAATGCACCTTGGTAAAATAATACAGTGTGGTAGACCTGAAGATGTCTTGAGAGAGCCGAGAAGTGAGATTGTTAAAAGGATTCTCGCCCCCATATATATATATCTTGGAACAAGATTTGATTAGAATGAGAAGCCTAATAAACTGGTACTCAACTTACTTATTACTTAAATTAACATGAAGGAGGCTATTTTCCTGTCTCCTAGAAAAACATGTATAACATATCATGAGAAATTTATTCAATATAATTTGGGCGTTAATCATCCCTATAGAGGAGATAGATTCATAAAGGCTATGGAATATTTTGAGAAAAAAGATCTTTTCAATGCACCAAATATATCGTTAATTAAACCAGAACCGATTAAAAAAGAGACTCTTCTTAAGGCACACAATAAAGAGTATGTTGATTATATATTTCGTTTAGCTGAACTAAATGAGCCATATGATATAGAGACTCCTACTTCAAAAAGCATTCTTGAAGCTGTTATGTATATTATTGGCGGGGTCATTAGGACTGGGGAGGCTGTCTATAGTGGTGAATTCGAGAGGGCCGTGGCTCTTGGAGGAGGCTATCATCATGCTGGAAGAAATTATGGTGGTGGTTTCCGCCTCTTTAATGATATAGCGGTCTTAATAGAGTATTTAAGGGAGAGATTTGACATAAAGAGATTTCTGGTTCTCGATTATGATGTTCACTCGGGGAATGGGACAAGTGACATATATTATACAGATCTAACAGTACTCTTCATCTCAATACACCAGGACCCAACGACCATCTATCCGGGAAGTGGCTTCATTGATGAGGTGGGTGCTAAAGAAGGTGCCGGATATAATGTGAATATTCCACTTCCAATGAGGACTGGTGAGGAAGCCTATCTTTATGCCTTAAAGGAGATTTTTCCTCCGCTTGCGAAAGAGTTTAAGCCAGAAATCATAATAGCCAACGGTGGAAGCGATGCCCACTTTGCTGATCATCTAGGAAGTCTTGGACTGACAGCTAAGAGCTTCCTCAAGATAGCACGTCTAATAAGCCAAATATCTGATAGTGTATGTAAGGGAAAGGCATTGCTCCTTGTTGGCAGTGGATATAATATCCAAGTTTTACCCTACTGTTGGTATGCGCTGGTGGCTGGCATAGCGGAATTAAATGTTAATGAGGATAATATAGAGGATTATTATCCAGCGCCATCCAACCCATGGCAAAACATAGAAAAAGTAGAGAAGGTAATAGACAGACTGAAGAGCGTATTAAGGAAATATTGGTCTTGTTTTGAGTGAATCTTAATTTTATTGTCTCTAGCGCTTATTGAACCTCTATAAAAATAATTGAACCTAACAATCTATGTGGCTATCACTAAAATACTATTATAAATTTATATTTTAGTGTTCAAAGAAAGATGTTATATTATTGATTTTATCAACATTTTTTATAACTCCCTCTCGCTGAAGGCTTACAAGCAACTTAACTTAGGACATTTCTATGATTATTTAGGGTGAAAACCTATTTTTATTGAGCTGTAGCACTATTGTTCATAGTGGATTTTAAAGCAGAGAGGGCGAGTAGAATTGGACTTAGAAGACGAGGAAAAGACCTCTGAGAGAAAGGAACTCCTGAAAAGGACCTATACGATAAGCCAACTATTTGATATTGGCAGATGGTTGAGAATACCCTATTTCGAGGGATTTTCGTGTTGCTGGAAAATTGATGAGGATGAAGCCTCAGCTGAGATAGCTCTAAGAATAACAGATAATGAACTAAAAAAGATATTTCAAAGGTATGAGCCGAGGAGCTGGGTGACCTTCAAAGGGAAACATTATATGTTAATTGAGGGGAAACTTTACCTTGAAGGCTCATGGAGGCCCATTAGTGAAAAGCTACGTAAATTCAGGCTGATGCATGGTTCTACCGGAATGAATCTTTTGAAAGTTATTGTTGATGGTGATGGTACCATAGACTCTTACATGATTAGGGAAGTCACTAAATTGCCTCAAGCTTATGAGATGTTAAGCGATCTGGAAGACTTAGGTATAATATCCGCATCCTATATTGGAGAGAAGTATAGGGAGTGGAGTATACCGAGGGAGATGCTCCCAATTATTAGGAACGAAATACGTGGAAGAAAGGGAGAGACGCGAATGGAATTTAAAACGCAGAAAATTGAGACTGTTAAGGGAAAGAAAAGGATAGACCCATTAGATGAGGAAATGACTTTAATTAAGAGGATGGATCATGAATTGGATTCCTACTTGTCCGATTTAATCGCCAATAGGCTTGAAGAGACAATAAAATTTGGGAAAAACTTTAACATATCGAAACTTTCAAGATACCTTCAGGATCTCTTCGGGCCAATATTATACTTTGATAGCTTACTTAGCCTAACGCAACAGTATGGATTGGCAAATGCGGAAGTGATTAATCCGCAGGGAAAAGTTTGTAAAAGGACAGGATGGTCTTTAGCGCTATTTGGCGATCCCGGGACTGGGAAGAGCTTTGCAACGAGAGACCTAATATTTGGGAAAACGAGTATGGGATTGTCGGCTCACGGCATACCAGGTAGGAACCGCTACTGTGGTGGGATGACGCCAGCCCGATTCATTAGGATTGGACAAGCTTATGCTGGAAGAACATTCAACTTTATTGTTCCGGAGTTTAATGATTTCTTTAGATATAAGGGTATGGTTGAGCCGCTTAAGATAGCCATGGAGCAGGGCGAGATAAAATATGAGACCCAGCGGGAGGTTATAGGTCCATATAGGTTTACTTCATTCTTTGTTGTGAACTATAATGTCTCTGTTCATAAAAGGGGATATGAGGTGACCATTCAGGATCCAAACTTCAGCGCCATTGAAGACCGCATGTTATGTAGACTCCACCGCTTAACTAAGAAGCGCTTTGTAGAGATAGCTGAGAGCCAAATGAAAATTCTTCTTGGAAAACTAGATGCTGGGGAGATGGCGCTGGCAATAAGAGATCATTTAACCCTAATCTATGCAATTGAAAATAGGCATCCCCTAATTCGAGGTAGATTCCCCTATAAGCCAGTAATGATTACTGAAGATGCATATCAAATGATCGCTAAGGCTAGGGAGATTATTCTCAATGAAATTAAAGATGATGCCCTCAAGTTCTCAGCAAGGCTTGAAGATAAAGTTCTAAGTTTTGTATGCTCCGCATCACTTATGGAGTATTTTAATGCCAGAGAAGATTTTATACCAGTAAGTGAGGACTCAATGAAATACGCTATTCGAATATATATTGAAGAAGCATCCATCAGATCTAGAGAAGAATTAAACTTGGAGAAAATTCTGAGTAAAATGCACATATAGTTTTCCAGATATTTTCATTAAATTGACCACAAAGTATCTATTTGGTGTGTTAGGTTGGCATATGAATATCGTACAAAAATGTTAAGGAGGAATATCTCTGAAAGAGAGCTCGATGCAATCCTAGTATGTGACGAAAAGAACATATTCTATTTAACTGGTTTCTCATGGGGTGCAAGACTTCTAGTGCCAGCCGAGGGAGATAGTATATTGCTAGTACATTCAGTAAATTATGAGGCTGCTAAAAACCTTGCAAAAAATTTGGTAATCGAACTAGTGAGAATTAATGAGAAAATGGAAAGGAAAGTTTCTGACATTATTCTGAAAAGGGAATTCAAGTCCATAGGATTTGATAGACTGGACGTATATGAGTACCAAAAGATGAAAAGTTTTTTAGGAGAAGTTACATTTGAACTGCTAGAAGACTTAGTATTATCTCTGAGGAAAGTAAAGGATGAAGATGAATTAGCATGTATAAAGAGAGCCGCAGAGCTAACGAGTCGGGGCATGGAGAGAGCCCTTAATGTCATAAGACCTGGCATTAAGGAGTGGGAGATAGCTGCTGAAGCGGAATATGAGATGCGTAAGTTAGGTTCAAATGGAATCGCGTTTGATACAATAGTTTGTAGTGGGCCTAAATCCGCTTATCCCCATGGTGGCTTATACGAGCGTGAAATTAGAGACGGAGATTTTGTTGTAGTCGATATTGGTGCCAAGTATCATGGATACTGTGCGGATATGACTAGAACTGTTATTGTAGGGGAAGGAACACGAATACAAAAGCATATACACAAAATAGTCAGCGAGACACAAAAGATAGCAATAAGCTTGATAAGGGATGGTGTTATGGCGAGGGATGTTGATAATGCCGCTAGGAAATTTATTGAAGAGAGTGGCTATGGTGATTATTTTGTTCATAATTTAGGTCATGGCGTGGGGCTTGATATACATGAACCCCCAATACTAGGTCCATTAAGTGAAGATTTATTACTTACAAATAATGTTATAACGGTTGAACCAGGCATATACATTCCAGGATTAGGTGGAGTACGCATAGAGGATACTATTCTAGTATGCAGGGAAGGAAGCGTAAAATTGACTACATTAAATAGCGAATAATTATAACAAATCATTTAATGACTTTCTTTCTCAAGGATCTTTCTAACGACTGGTCCATTAGGGCTTACTTCCTCGAATATTATTGCTTGAAATTTGTAGATTTTTGTCCCCTTTAGGAGCCAGCAGTCTGGTGGTAAGCCAGCCTTTAAGCAGCATTGGCATAAAAATTCCTCCTCATCCCATCCCCACTCTATGGGAACTTGTGGTAAGAGTAGACCTCTGTAAAAGCTCCTCTCAACTATAAGTCCATCTTCCCCAACTTTTACCTTAGATGGATACTCCAGTGGAGAGTTAACCTCGATCAGCTCTGGCTCAGTCAGAACACTCACTTCAAAAACAACGCTATCAATTTCGTGGAGCCTCATCGGAGGGAAACGTGGATCCCTTGTCGCTGACTCTATTGCAGCCTCTATAACGGCCCTAATCAAAGGATAGGTTGGATATGGAAAGCCTATACAGCCTCTAAGAGTCTTTTGTCCATTAACTATACTGTTTATTGTGACGAATACTCCCCTCTTCTCAAGTAGATTTTGTGAGACATCCTTTGGCGGGCTGATTATCCTTCCATCCCTAAGATTCTCTAAGACAGCTCTCCTCGCAATTTTAACGAGAAACGCACCTTCCTCATCACTTAAATTAAACATTATTCACCTCACCAAAACTTACCTTTCTCATAAAGACCAAAATAAACTTTTACAGAGGAGTGTGAAAAGTCAGTTAAACAAATGGACTTGGGAAGGTAAAGTATTACTTAAGAATGATAATGAAATTCGCTTGTGATTTATTGTAGCTCTAAAGAAATCATAAAAATGATCACCCAAATGTTCTCTTGTAGAGATTTATCGCGTAGTCTATTATTTTTTAGCTTCCTCAGTATTCCCCCATGATTTGAATTTGACCCATTTTTTCGGCTCAAGTTTCTTATAAACTTCAAAGAACTCTCTTATTTCAACCAGTTTATGTGGGTGTACATCTGATAAGTCTTTAAATCCATCGAATCTCGGGTCTCGAATTGGTACCGATAGAATCTTTGGGTCCTCCCCATCCTCGTCCTCCAGAATTAGTACGCCTATGGGTCTAACCTTAACTACGCATCCAACCTCAAGAGGCTCATAGGATAAAACCATTATGTCAAGTGGGTCATTGTCATGATACCACGTCTGTGGAATAAACCCATACTCAACAGGGAAGACAACCGATGAGTGAAGAATACGGTCGAGTACAAAAATCTCCCACTCCCTATGATATTCATATTTATCTCTAGACCAGCTGATAACTTCAATAACGGCATTAACGACCTCAGGTGGATCATCACCAGGCGGAATATCACGCCAAAGATTAACCATAAGCATACACCGCCCAAAGAGGCGGTAATAAATTAGTAGGAGCATGCTATAAAAATATTATTTTTAATTTAATGATTCATTGGGGTAAAAACTCCGTTAGATCAACTTAATATGAAAATTCTGAGATATCTCTCTAAGGGTCTATATTCCTATGAGGACCTGGCAAAACATTGTGGAGTTGGTCAGAATACGGTTTATCGGAGAATAACCAAGCTTGAGAAGGAGGGTGTTATAAAGAGGATAATTATGGCTATTCCAGACTTCAGTAAAATCGGATTTTCGGCCGTGTTTATAGGCATGAATTTGAATACCAAAGATATTGATAGAGCTGTTTCATTTTTAAAAATTCAACATTAAGTGAAGCTTTTATGGAGAACCTTTGGACATTATAATATAGTGGCAACAATATTATGTGATAAAGGTGATGTTGGAACATGCATATATAATCTCAGGAAAGCCCTAGAAGATCTCAATATTTCAGTGAATAATTTTGAGACTTCAATAAGTATAACGTGGGAAAAAGGATTTAGCGCCATAATAAAGATTACACTCTTATTTAGGATGACATTACTTTAAATTCTCTAGGCCAAAATCTCCCATGTATAGGATCGTTATAATGTGACCAGAATACTTTCTATATAAGAAATTTAGAATTATAGGAGCAATTTTATTATTGCCGCCCAAAGCTGGTTATAATCCGCCTAAACCTTTCATCATAATCGTGAATTTCTTTTAATGCTAAACTCTATATTTCAGACATAATAAAAAGTGCGGGAATGAAAAGATTGGATCCGGAAAGCTAGTGCTCCGGGCGGGATTCGAACCCGCGTCTGCGGCTCGAGAGGCCGCCATACTTGACCGGGCTATACTACCGGAGCGCATAAAGTTAATAGAACTAATTTTCATAATACTTATGGATAGTATTTTTTCTTTTCGGTGCCAAGATATTCTTAAGCCACCGAATTTTTCGTTGGTAATACTAGATGCTACAAGATTGATAACCGCCTTAAAATAGTCTTCTTCAATAAGATTTTCCATCGCTACTTTTGGTATACCAGTTACATTGAAGTGAACAACTTAATATTTGTTTTCTAAAGCTTTCGCAATAGCCATTACAATCTTCTTAACGAGATTAACCGTGGTCATTGCCACTAGTGGTTTATGCTCAAGCGTGCTAAAAATTCGCTATCTTCAACCATTGCGCAGATGGCATTGGCTGCTTTTATAAGCTCCCTTTTCAGCCCAGCTATATCTACCATGTACTACATCACTCCAGAGGGGCTGAAAAACGGTAAGAACTAGGGAGGCCAGCACGTTCACGTGTATTCTTCATCTCAATAATCTTGATCCTAGACTTTAAATCTGGGGTATGGAAAGGACGACAGATCTAGGCGTCTTGGTGCGGCCGCCGGGATTTGAACCCGGGTTGTCGGCGCGGGGGGCCGATGTCCTAGACCAGGCTAGACGACGACCGCATCCCCATCAATTACGGTTCTATTTTTCGGATATTAATTCTTTTCTGCAGGTTTAATTTATCTCCTTTTTGATGAAAACTCTTATGATTTATAGGGCGCTTTTGCAGAATATCCATTGCTTGGATAAATGGGAAAGATAAAAAAAGATTTAAGTGTAAACGTCTCATTATGCTGTAATTGGTGGGATTGTTTGCAGGGTTTTTCAGGAATTCGGCCTTTTAGGGGTAAGAAGCTCCTGGTAGACGGTCAAGTTTTCATTGATCCATCAGCTGTTATAATTGGGGATGTTTTTATTGGAGATAAATCAAGTGTGTGGCCTAACGCAGTTATTAGAGGTGATTTTGCCTCAATTAAGATCGGCAAGTATACTGCCATTCAAGAGTCAGTAGTAATTCATAGTGGTGTGCGCCCTATAAATGATGAGTTTAAGCCAACACCAGTGACCATAGGGGATTATTGCATAATAGGTCACGGCGCCATAGTACACTGCTCTGAAATTGGAAGCTATACGCTAGTTGGGATGAATGCTGTTCTTGGGCAAGGTGCTAGAATAGGGGAGGGATGTATAATAGGAATGGGCAGCATAGTGCCTGAAGATAAAGTAATCCCACCAAAATCTTTAGTTGTGGGCGTGGGGCAGATAATTCGAACATTTGACAACAAAATCTATGAGAATGTAAAAAGAAATGCTGAATTCTACTCACGGTTAGCCCAAGAATGTCTACCCCTTTTTAAGCCCATTTAACTTATAGTTCCTTACCATTTATATGTTGAAGCTTCTGAATAAATTCACAAGAGTAAATTGAAAAGAAAAGTTTCTTAAGTGGAGAAACAATTTTAGATTAATCAGCGCTCCTATAAGATTCCTTAAGTGGCTGGGAGGCTATTTGCGGGGTTTTAGGGATAGAGACTTTATTGAGACTCCTGAGCACTTCCTCTTCTGCGTTATAGGTTCAGTTCACCCACCTGATAGAGTAATTTCCTATATAAAGTATGTTCCATCTGAGGATGGTTTATGGTATAAAGATAATAAAAAGTTTCGGAGGATCCTGCATAAATATATGATGGTTGAGCTCATTAATACGCTAAATTTTCTGGAGCGCTATCCAGAATACCTCTATTACTCTCCTATTCTCGGCATAAGAATATCGGCGGTTCCGCTAAGGAGAATACTCTTCCATTTTAAGCCTGAGGAGAAAATGGCAAATCTTTCTAAAGGTATTAAAGAGATAGATCCCTTGGAAAGGAAGGCGCTAGATCTAGCCATTAAGATATCTGAAGAGAGTGGTGTCTCCCTAAGGTACTTTGGTATCACCGGCTCGATACTGCTAGGCATCCATCAACCATTCTCAGACATAGACCTAACAATTTATGGCATGAAGAACACTAAGGTTATAAAGGAGACCCTTAAACAGATCTACATTGAAACAAAAACGGACATATCGGCGCTTAAGGGCGCCAAGGCTGAGGAGTGGTGCATAGATAAATCGAGGCTCCACTCCTTAACATATGAGGAAGCGAAGAAAATACTGGATAGAAAGTGGAATATTGGAGTCTTTCAGGGGACATACTTCTCAATACATCCAGTTAAGCTTGAGGATGAGGTTAGTGAGAGGTATGGTGATAGGGTTTTCAGGTCAGAGGGCATGGTTAGGACAATTGCTGAAGTAGTTGACGACTCTGAGGCAGATTTTATGCCAGCAAAATATATTGTAGAAGATGTTAAGATCCTTAAGGGAAAAAATGTTGGAGATATTCGTGAAGTGGTCTCTTATGAAGGGCTCTATAGTGGGGTAGCTAATGCTGGTGAGACTATAATGGCTTATGGAAAACTAGAAGTAGTCGTTAATAGGAGAAGCGGTGAGATATATCACCGCATCCTCGTAGGGTCTCAAGAGGCGTTAGGGATGGATTATATAAAGCCATTATAATCACTCCATTATCATGAAGTCTGATGGATTGTTCCCCAAAACCATATGGTAATATTCGCCGCCATCCTTTTCAATAATCCTCTCAATTTTCCCCTGAGCAATTATCGCCTCGCCTCTTCTGGCATGATCGCAAAATCTCCCCCTAAAAGAGACTATTTCCCTCAATAATCGCTCATCACATATACCTTCAAGAACCTTAACGTTAGATATGCGATATGTGCATGGTGTGAAGATAGATCCTGAATTATCTTCGACAATAGCTTTAATTCTAGTGTATCCGGCATCTCTATAGAGTCTATCGCCATACTTCTCATCAACCTCATCCCACTCTAGCACAAATCTAACAAAAAAGTCTCTACCACAGAACTTCCCTTGAAAGGCCTTTCTAGATTCAATAGTGCAAAATTTATCGAGGGGCATTAATGTATCCTTTAAGCGGAAGCTATATAGTCTTACAAGGTCTTTTTGGTCGTAAGGCGAAAATCCGCGCTTCCTCTCGCTGAGGAGCGATTTTAATCCATCATATGTCGATATGCAGTTCTCCCTACCATATATGATAATGTCAATATCAGAGTTAGAGTTATGGAGCCCAACTAACACCGACCCGGAGACGCCAATACTTTTTATCGGTATCCCTAAAAAATCATGTATCTCCTGAATAAACCTCATTGTACTTCTCTCAACCTCATCTGAGCAGCTTCCTTTAAACAGCTCTAAAGTCTTCTGGACTGGCTGATAATGTTTCGCGACTAAACTCTTTGGTACACCCTCAAGCCAATCTCCGAATACGTGGTCATAATAGATGTATTGCGGGTACCTATTTTTCAAAAAGCTGTTCCTATGGCTTAAAGAATATAGCTTTATATATCTCTTAGATCCTTTAACTCTATCTCCTATGGAACTTTCAACATACCTTACATACGCTATTATTTTGTCAGGTGGGTGAATAATTCCCTTAACATCAAAAATTAATCCGTCAACGCTCTCAATAAAGTCTCCTTCACGGGCTCTAATAGGCTCCCTTAGATCCAAATGTGGCGCCCCCATAAAGTGGAGGCTAAAATTTTAGGCCATTTAGTAAGGCTATCATTATGGATGAAGCTGTTAGATCTGCTGTGGTTCCGGGGCTATAATTTTTGCCGAGATTTAGAAGCTCTTCATCTAGCTTCCACAGAGCTGCTTTACCCTCATTAGTCATTAATCCGCCGAGCTCAAGGATCCTCTTTGCCCTCTCAGATATCCACCTAACATCCTCTATGCCTAGCTCCACAGCCCTCCTAATATTACGTGTTCTTTTGAGGCCAATCTTCCTAGCTATAAATGTGTCTGGAAACTCTGAGAGTATTTTTAGGAAGGTGTGGACTATCGCGGCATTTATATCCTCAGTGCTATTGAAAGTGCTTATCAGCTCTTTAAAGCCAGTATTAAAGGATATCTCCATACCAGTTACGAGCTCCCTTGCAACGTTATCGTAAGATGAAGCCTCCTCCATGGCATCAAAGAGGGTTACTTTTAAATCCAATATCTTTCCTTTAGCATCAATATCATATATGTCCGGAGCATCCCCATTGTTTACGCTGCCCAGTTCATCTGGAGAGCTAGCAATGGCTATAGCCTCATAAACCTTAATTGCATCTATTGGGGTTGTTGAGCGCATGATCATGTCAAAGTTCCTCCTTAAAGACTCCAAAGTGAAGCTATCCTCCTCAACATAAGTTTTAGCAGCCGCCGCTGATAGAGGGATAAATAATAAGCAGACGCCTAGATGGGTATTCCCACCATTATGTGAGGAGAGTATGTAATTCACGGCCATCTTGATGAGACGCCCTACACCAATTTCTGAGAGATTTATCTTACCCCTAGCGGCCATAACCCCCCTTAAGGCAGCGGCCTCAATGGAGGAGCCAAGGGCTATTGCGCCAGCCAAAAAATGCTCAAATCTAGAATCAACATGGTTCCTAGTCCTATGAACATTCCCTGGCTTAGGCCAGCCGCTAACCTCTAGGGCTGCTGCGAGCTCTGCCCTCTGCCTAATATACTCAATTACTTCCTTAAACCTCATTTCCATCACTCAGCCGTGGGCGCCCAACTTATATAAGAAACCAGCTTTCTTAAGCCTTTGATATGCTGGGGCGGCTATAACAGAGGCAATTATCAGCACTATAATTCTCTCTACTGGGTAAATTGGCATCGCTGCATACCATATAACTGGAGGCAAATTGTAATACCATATTGCTATTGCGCTCCCAGCCATATGATCCGCCATAACACTTATAAACGATGCTATAACCGCGCCGAAAAGAATTCTAGAAAAGCTTGAAGAGGAGATGAAAGCTGAACCGGCCATCATCGCTAGTGGAGAGAACGCCACTATCATGGCGATTATGTCAAGCCATTGGGAAATATAAGCTTGCTGGCCGAAGGGATGCGCATAGAACATTATGAATGAGACGAGGATTATTATGCCAGCAATATACCCCCTCTTAATCCTAACACAACCAGCTCCAACAGCACCTAAAAATGGTGGTATAGCTGTTAAAAGTCCAAATATGGCTCCTGCAGGATTAATGAAACATCCTATCAGAGAGCCTATCAGGGCGGATAGTCCGCCGAGAAGTGGACCTAACAAAATGCCTATAAGTGAGCCACCTACAACACCTAATGTCATCACCCCAGGTAAGCCAATTACTGCGCTTAAAGGAATCATTGATAAAACTACTTGGAGAGCTGCGAATACTGCCACTAATGAAATATGAGAGCTCGAAATTTTCATACTAATCACTTTGTGTAATTTTTTACATTTTTATGTAACTTATTTCACAAAGTATATTAAGTTTTTGTTAAGTTGAGCTTCACACAACGCAAAGACATTTATTTAGTTTTACCGAAGATGATTTTGGCGGAAACATGAGAAGAGAAGGAGTATATCCATACATAATTTTCCTGCCCAAAAGTAGCAAATATGATGTTTTAAGAGCCGTTTTCGGCTCCTCAGCCCCAGTTGATATTTTAAGGTTTACTTTGATGAAGGGAGTCTCTGAGAAGATTTACCAAAGGGAATTAATTGAGAATTTAAGCTATTCTAACAAGACTCTTATAGAGCATTTAAAGGCGCTTGTTGACCTTGGAATACTTAACGAACATATGGAGAAGAAAGAAGTATCTGGGAGGACTGTATGGTTTAAAGCATATACGCTTACGGATTTGGGTAAGTGGTTTGCGCTCCTCCTAGTTGAGGAGGAAAGTCTCCCAAGAGAGAATAAAATTGAGATACTATATAACGTGTTTAGGTCATATATTAAGTGGATTAATAAGCTTGCTGAGAATCTAGGAGTTGAAAAGAGAGATCTTTTAAGGATATTTGAGGAAGAGATAAAGAGGGCGGACTGCTAGACGATATTCTAGTTTCGCAAAAGATTGATTTCACCATCTAATTTATAGGGATAATCATGATTAAGTACAGATTTGATGGATATGTATAGATTTGATGTTATTGTTGTTGGTGCTGGAACTGCTGGTTGTATGGCTGCCTGGACTGCCGCAAAAGCTGGTTTATCTGTATGCTTAATTGACTACAAAGATTATGATTCTATTGGTGATAAAGTTTGTGGGGACGCTATAGGCAAACATCACTTTGATAATCTCGGTTTAGCCTATCCGAGGGGAGATGAGCTTGAAAGGACAATTGAAGGAGTAGAGATTTACTCTCCAGACATGGAGACAGTTTTTAAACTTAGTGGTGAGGGGCTCTACGGATTTATTGTAAATAGACACGCCTTTGGACAAAGACTGCTTAGAGAGGCTATTAATGCTGGTGCAATGCTCTTAGATTTAACACAGGTCCTTGAGCCAATAATAGAGGGTGGATTTGTAAGGGGAGTGATCGCTAGAGATCGAAAGACAAATAAAAAGAAGAGAATTCCAGGAAGTGTAACGGTCGACGCCAGCGGGTGCTCAGCAGTAATAAGGAGGAGGCTCCCACCGGAGATGGGAATAGAGACGACGATAGATAGGGCGGATGAGGTTGTATGCTATAGGGAGATACGTATCCTAGAGAGCGAGCTTGAGAACCCAGAATACTGCAAGATATACCTCGACTTAAATATCGCTCCCGGAGGTTATTACTGGATTTTCCCAAAGAAGGGAAATAGGGTCAATGTTGGGTTAGGCGTCGCACCTCTCGGTAATTTCTCAAGTCCAAAGACTCAACTCTATAAGTTTGTCTTAAACAGGAGCATCTTCAGGAACTCTATTCTAGTTCATGGTGGTGGGGGCATCGTCCCAACTAGGCGCCCGCTAGATTCCTTCGTCAGCAATGGCATAGTGATTATAGGTGATGCCGCATGCAATGTAAACCCAATTCATGGAGGAGGAATAGGACCATCTATGATGTCTGGGAAAATAGCTGGAGAAGTTATCTCGGAGACGCTTGAATCTGGAGAGCCAACAATAGAGAGACTATGGCCCATAAATATGCAGTATATAAAGACTTACGGGGCGAAGCAAGCAGGATTAGACGTATTCAGGATGTTTCTACAGAGTCTATCAAATGAGGATATTAATTATGGAATGAAATATAGTCTGATAAGGGAGGATGATATACTTAAAGCTGGGCTTGAAGGGAATATTCGCCTCAACATAACTGAGGCAACAAGAAGAACATTTATGGGGTTAGGAAGAATTTCTTTCCTAAGAAAATTATACAAGGTGGCTAAGAAATCAAGGTCCATAAGAAGAATTTACAATGAATATCCTCAATCACACAAGGGTATGCTCAAATGGAGATTAAAGGTCAAGGCAATATGGGAAAAAATAAGATGAACATTCAGAATATTCACCATGTATTAAGCGCATTTCCGTCCACAAAAGGTTTAAATAATACTCACAAGAACAATATTTTGCATTTGGTCTAGGAGCGCGTATTTATGAGAAAGGTTCTTTAAGCGAAGATGATGTACCAAAGCAATGGTATAATATTCTTCCAGATCTTCCAAAACCACTGCCTCCACCAATAAATTCTGTTACAAGAGAGCCCATTAAACCAGAGGATCTAATGATGCTATTCCCAAAGGAGTGCATTTTACAGGAAATTAGTCAAGAACGCTGAATAAGAATCCCAGATGAAATCCGTGAAATCTATATGCTCTGGAGACCAATACCACTTTATAGGGCTATTGGTTTAGAAAAGGCTCTTAAAACCCCTGCAAGAATCTACTATAAGCATGAGGGTGTTAGTCCTCCAGGTAGCCATAAACCTAACACTGCCGTGGCGCAAGCCTACTATGCGATGAAAGAGGGACTTAATCGGCTAATGACCGAGACTGGTGCTGGACAATGGGGCTCAGCATTAGCCTTTGGCTGCATGCTATTTGGACTTAAAGCAACGATATATATGGTTAGAGTTAGCTATAACCAAAAGCCTTATAGGCGCATTTTAATGGAGATGTGGAGCGCTGACGTACACCCAAGCCCAAGTACCAACACTGAAAGTGGAAGAAGGATATTAAAGGACGATCCTGATAATCCTGGAAGTCTAGGCATAGCTAAAAGTGAGACAATAGAAGATGCTATAACATATAAGGATGCAAAATATTCTCTCGGGAGTGTTCTAAATTTTGTGCTATTGCATCAGACGGTCGTTGGATTAGAGGCTAAGAAACAGCTGGAGATCGTTGATGACTATCCAGACCTAATAGTTGGATGTATAGGTGGTGGAAGCAGCTTCTCCGGGCTTTTCTGGCCGTTTTATTATGATAAGGTCTTTGGTAAAGCTCCAAAGGATATTAAGTTTCTTGCAGTTGAGCCGACAGCATGTCCTTCTATAACTAGGGGCTTTTACACATACGATCACGGTGACACGGCCCGCCTAACACCGATGTTAAAGATGCATACTCTTGGTCACATGTTCATTCCACCACCAATACATGCGGGCGGACTAAGATACCATGGGAAGGCCCCAACTCTATGTCTACTGGCCAAGGAGGACATTGTTAAAACAGTAGCGTATAATCAAGTTGAAGTATTCCAAGCAGCTCATTTATTTACTAAAACAGAAGGATTTTTACCAGCTCCAGAGCCAAGTCACGCTATAAAAGCTGTTATAGATGAGGCATTAAGATGTAAGGAGACAGGGGAGAAGAAGACGATATTATTCTTGCTCTGTGGTCACGGCCACTTTGATATGCAGGCTTTTAGCGACTACTTATCTGGAAAACTAATGCCCTATGAGTACCCAGAGGAAAAGATTAAAGAAGCCATGCAAAAACTGAAGGAACTTTATCCGTGGCTTAAGATAGAGCGTTAAAAACTACACAGTTATTTTTTCTTTTAATCTATGTGACATTGATAAACAAATAGACGTAAGAGACCAGTTTAGAAGAGCTAAGGGTCACTGATCATAAGAAAAGCTAAGGCATTTTAACAATTATTTTTATTTCATTTGCCCCCTTAATGTTCTTTAGGGATGAAACTATTCCCATAATAACGTTCCTTACTATATTTCTTGGAAATGCCTTTAATGGAATCTTCTCTCCATCGACCTCTAAGGTTACATCCTCCCTTTTAAACAATAAACAATTCTCCATAGAGGCGCTACCAGCGACTATTGCTTTGACAAATTCGTGGCATGACTTATAGCCGCATTCTCCGCAATGTGAGAAGCCCGGTAAGAAGTAGAATGCCTTCTGCTCAACTATATCAGCAAGCTTATCGCCCTCAACATTATAATTAATTATTGGAGCCTTTATACCAGACACTCTTCCGATCTCCTCTCTAAACTTTGCTATAGGGCCAGAAATAGCTATAGTTAGATCATCATAAAGGGCGGCGGCCTCATCAGTATTTTTAGCTACGACAATTTTTACTATGTTATCTAAATCCCAAAGTCCTTCTAAGATAATATAGTCAACCTTGAGGGAAAAGGACGCTATTTCATTAATTTTCATTCTCCTGTTAACTAAAAGAAACGTCTCATTCGTTGAGGTAAGAATGGTAATATCTGGGTTAGCACCATGCTCCAATAAGATCTTGTTTAGATCCATTATTTGCTGGATACTCGAAACCTTCCTTAACAAGTCAACACTATGATTTCTATGCCTAAGCTCGTGGATCAGGTAGTAAGCAACCGCAACTCTCTCAGCGGGGTCTCTTCCAACTATGGCCACAAATTTTGGCAAACTTAGTTCCCTATGAGAAGAAATTAAAGCACATATATAAGTATGTTTCATTCCTTTTAAGAGAGTTCATCTTGAGGAGCTGTCATGTCAGGAGCTCGCAGTAAAGTTTTAAAGCTGGCGTTCTACGATAATACATTAATAAGGATCTCTAATATCTTACGTAATAGGGCTCCTGAATATGAAGTAATCCCAGTATACGAAGAAGCCCTTGGTCATATGGATGTTCTAAGCACCTTCCCCAAAAAGCCAATTAATTTGCTTGGGAAGCTTGGTGTAATATTTCATGGAGTGATCATTTTACTCCCACCAAGGAAGGGTAAGAGTGTCAATGCCACATTATTCAGTTGTGATGAATTGCTTAGAATGATGACAGCATAATTTTGGGAGGAAACGAATTTTATGATTGTAGTCTCAGTTATGGGAACGAAAAAGTCTGGTAAGACGAAGACTATTGAATATCTTATATCCGGTCTTTCAAGGGAGGGCTTCAAGATTGGCTCTATAAAACATATACACCATCCAAATTTCTCTATAGATAGGGAGGGAGCAGATACCTGGAGACATATGCATGCTGGCGCATTAATAACAGTGGCCCTTTCACCAAATCAGACGGTAATTCTTAAGAAGTCTAGTATACCAGATAATATAGAGCAAATTATAAAGGTTCTTGGCTCTGAAGAATTGGACTTTGTTTTCATTGAAGGTTTTCACTCCTTTTGCTCTAATAGACCAGATATACAAAAGATAGTGATAGCTAAGGATTTGGAGGATTTAAGGAAGACGCTGAGCGGGACAAAGCATCCTATATTAGCTATTACTGGCTTAGTGGCTAAGAATAAGGATAAAATCCCCAAAGAAATGAATATACCTGCGATTGACCTAGATTGCGAAGGACATATTCTTATAGAGAATCTCATAAGAATTTTTAGAGATTCCATACGAGATAAAGAAAAGAAGAATGGTGTATTATGAGAGGCGCAATAATTCTTGCCGGCGGTCAATCAAGTAGATTTCAAGATGGAAGTGGTCAGTGGTTAGATAAGGCTCTAGCAGTATTGTCTGGAAAACCACTTCTAGCACATATTGTGGAGAATGTGAAGCCAGTGGTCGATGAAATCATAATATGTGTTAACGACGCTACTAGAGGATTTCATTACCTTAAGATAATGGAAGAATATTTAATCACAAATGTGAAAACTTGCATCGATATAAAGTTCCCTCATATTCAAGGACCCTTCGCAGCCATCGCAACGGGGCTTAAGGGCGTGAATGCAGATTACTGCATAATAGTTCCATGCGACATGCCATTTATTAGGCCATCCGTCGTTGATTACCTGTTAAAGCTTGTTGAGAAGCTTGATACATGTGTGCCAATTCACCCTGATGGGAATATAGAGACATTAATGTTCTCATGTAAGAGAGAGGGAACAGCAAAGGTTGCTGAGGTGTTATGTCTTCTGGGGCGTAGTAGGCCAGTAGATATAATGAGGGCCTCATCCAAAATAAAATTCGTCTCCACAGTTAGCGAGCTAAGAAAAATAGATCCTGGTTTAAAGAGCTTTATAAACATAAATTTCAGATCAGATCTTATAAACCTTCCAATAAGAGTTCCAAGGGAGGGGCCCATAACAAAGAGCATAGAGCTAAACCTTATGCAACCATCATCCTTAGAGCTACATCTTCTAGAAAGTATTGCCAGAAAGTACGCTAATGAAGAATATTTAGAAATAATTGATGATCTCTCAGAAATACTAAGCAACTTTGAGAGAAAAGGTTTTAATTTTTGGGAGGGTGTTCTCTGGGAAACTTTAGGAAAAATCTATCGTAAATTGGCGCTTAGCAGGGAGAAATCTGATGAAATAAAAGAGCATTATATCAGGAGTGGAGAAGCGTTTGAGAGGGCTGCACTAGAATATGCTATGGAGGCAAGCATTTATGAAGAAAAACAAATAAAATTCTTACTGGAAAGCACATGGAAGGATAGAAAATGGTGTTCAATCAAGAGGGATGAAGTAGCAACTTTATACCCAGAGTAGGAGAAATAAGTCCACCGTGATGAAAACAATGAAGATTGAAATATTATGTGAAAACCAAAAGTATTTCATTGGAGGCTTCAGCAGGAATATTATCAATGGAAAGGTAAGTATTATAAAGAAGAATAGTGATCTAAAATAAAAATAAAAATGGGAACTGGGTATATAGCTTAAGTTCTTAAAACCTCGTAGAATAGTTTCTTTACAGCAGATATCCTCGACTTTTGCGCTATAATATCTTTGGTTGTGAAATTTAACGCTTTTTCTGGACACCATTCGACACACTTTGGATTTCCATTACATGTATCGCACACGAAGACAACTTTCTTATCAGGGTGTAGCATTATGGCCCCATAATCGCATGCCTCAATGCACCATCCACATCCATTACACTTATCCTCATCAACCAAGATTATCCCGATCTCTTCAGATTGCTTTAGAGCGTCCCTTGGACATGATGCTACACATGGCGGATCTTCACATAACCTGCATGTAAGAGACATATTTACTGTTAAGCCCAATCTCACGATTCTTATACGCGACTTTAGCGGATTAAAAATCTTCTCTTTCTCGTAGGAGCATGCATATTCACATACACCGCATCCAACACACTTATCTGGGTCTACTGAAACAAACTTTCTGGCATGTATTCTCGGCACACCTTTTACTGACACACTTTCACCCCACTAAACTTTTTTCTCAACTATATAGGCTAGGTCCTCTAGACCTAGCTCCTTAATCTTCTCAATGGTTGGGACGCCATCTCTAGTCCAGCCTCTATGTGCATAGTAGTCGTCAAGCATAAAGTCTAGCTCTTCCTGAGTTACATAAGAACCTTTTGAGACTGTTTCGTCTGGAATTGGTGTCGTCATAACCTTAATTGGTAAGTGATCATCTTTTCTTGAGAGATCCTCCCTAACATTAGCTAGTCTCGCCAAGTTACTCAATCTTTCACCAGTCCGTATAAGTTCTTGAGCTGTCATCTCTATGCCAGTCACAAGCGTATAGTATCTCGCTAGATCTTCAAATCCCTTATAATATATTCCTCTGGAGAATTTGCAGACAATCAATGAATCTATTATCATATATAGATCCTCTATTTCCATGATTAGCTTTGATCTACCCTTCTCAAACTTGAACCTATCAACCTTCCCAGCTATGTCTAGGGCGTATGCCCCATGTCTATTGTGATCCGCACCCCTAAATGATACTGCATAGCCTACAGCTGCCGTCTTCAGCCCCCTAATATCATAACCAGTCATCTCAAGCCCCTTAATATGATTGGCAAAATTCTCAGCGCCTTTCCCGATGATCTGAGCAGCCCTCTTAACACCCTCAGCTAAGATATTGCCTAGTCCCTCACGCATACCTATCATTTCTGTTAACTTAATCATCGCCTCAGCATTACCAAACTTTAGATCTAGTCCGCCAGTATCATCCTTGGTTAATATTCCGTGCTCATAACAGTCCATGGCGAAGCCAACTATAGCGCCAGCTGATATCGCGTCCATACCATAATAGTTACATAAATCTATGGCCTTAATTATGGCATCCATTCGGTCAACACCACAGTGAGGTCCGAAGGCCCAGAGGGGCTCATACTCAACCCTCGCCATCGTTCCCTTATATGGACCTTCAGGTACGACAGCTATATGCTCGCACCTCATTGCACATGAGTTGCAACTGTTAATCTTCGTTACAAAGCGCATGTTTAAGTATTCCCCACTAACTTTCTCGGCTCCCTCAAAGACGGCATTTGTAAAGTTTCTTGTTGGTAGGCAACCGAGGGAGTTATGGACCAAAACATTCTGTGGCGTCCCTAAAGTCCTATATTTGACCGTTGCAGGCCCCTTCATCCTTTCATGCAGCATCTTAACAAACTCTAGGAATTCTTCGGGTTTAGCTACGGAAACATCTTTTGTGCCCCTGACAGCTATTGCCTTAAGGTTCTTTGAACCCATAACAGCGCCTAGACCACATCTTCCAGCGGCCCTAGTCTTATCATTTATTATACATGCAATTCTACATAGCTTCTCTCCAGCGGGACCTATGGCTGCTACTCGGATATAATAGTCGCCCAATTCCTCCTTAATAATATCCTCAGTCTCCTGCGGCGACTTGCCCCAAAGGTGCTTGGCATCCATTATTTGTATACTGTCATCATCAATCCATACGTAAACTGGTTTCTCAGATTTACCCTCAAATATGACTGCATCATAACCAGCCCTCTTAAGCTCGGACCCAAAGACACCATGCGACTTAGCCTCACCAATGCCGAAAGTCTGTGGGGACTTAGAAACAAAAGCATGTCCATTACCACCAGTCGGAGCCATAGTCCCACTTAAGGGGCCCGTTGCGAGAACTAAGGGGTTCTCTGGACTGAAGGGGTCGAGACCTGGCTTACTATTGTCAAGCCATAGACGTATACCTAGGCCTATTCCACCAATATATTTTTTAGCCATTTCTTCTTTCAATGGCTCAGTTTTAATGTGTCCTGTCGATAAATTCACTCTTAAAATTCTGCCAGCATAGCCGAACAAAGTTCTCACCATCTTCCAAACTAGTATTATATAAAGTACAAGAGATACTGATATTTATAGTTTAATTCTTTGCTTTGAATGTTAATGCTGCTCTTTTATCTATATATATTTAAGTTATTTATTTAAGTTATTGGATTTGGCGTATCGCCCCTTACTATGCCAGTTTCAGTCTTAACCTCCGGCTTAGCACGTTTCCTAAGCCACCTTGCAACCTCCGCTAATATTGGATGATTAGAGACATCAAGAACCGGTATCTCTAAACCACCGACTTTAATTGATGAGGAGTATTTTGGCATCAGGGCGAAGTTGACAGAGTTCCAGAAGATCCTTCCCTTAAGGTAATTTTCCATCAATTCATCAGTCTCGGGTGCTAACGGAAAATATATAAATACTAAGCCCTCAGCCCAGTACGCCATAATTGGCATGCCTGAGTGTATTAATCGAGCAAACATTTGATCCAAAGCGTCCTTGGAGAACTGAAAATAATCAAGTATAACTATCTCCTTGGCTGGTTTATATATAACCCTAACCTTACCTCTTTTTCTCGAAGCTTCTTCGTTGCTCATAATTTAAAGCACCTCCTCCTTAAATTTCATCCAATCTCCTCTCGAAGAAGTGAAGATGAGAATTAATCCTTAATTACTAAGGAAAATTTAATAAACATATCTTTTTTACTCTAAGCGCGTAATCCAACTGAAATAAAATAAAGCACTAATTTTCACTTTTACGCAGTGATATCTTCGCCTAATGCTCTAGATTAATAATGAAGCTCAAAGAATCTCTATAACCGCTTTTTTACGAATTTTCTTTCCTATTTTTATAAGAATTATATTCGAACTACTGAGAAGAATACGAAAAATGACATCAAAACAAAAATTCATCTCCCCTCTTGGAATAAAAAGTTTTGTGGAGTTGATTTTATGCTAGACAATTTAGATGATGATATTAAATCCTTAACTCACGCGGAGGATCTAAAATTTCGTCTAGCGACCGTTGAGCTTCTTAGAACAGCTAAGAAATATTACACTTATAGGGAATTATCAGCAAAAACTAACTTGCCAGTTACTGTTTTAAGTAGGTATGTTAAGGGCCATGTTCTTCCAAACAAGGAAAGGGCAAAAGATCTTTGGTGCACTCTTTCTAAACTAGTTGGAATCGAAAACGAATTTAAAAGAAGAGTTAAATTTGATGAGAATGGGTACCTTGACAACACCCTTCTCACTGGAGATATAATATTATTACGGCAGGCTGCAAACTATGCTATAGCAAAATTTGCTGGAAAAAGGATAACTAAGGTCTTAACAGCTGCTATTGACGGAATTCCATTGGCTACGATGGTTGCCAACGCTTTGGGAGTGAACCTGATTATCGCAAAGACAATTAAAGAGGCTGGTGTCACTTCATTCCTTGAGGAAACATGCGTCATAAGCGATTCAGGCTACACTATAACGTTCTATATTCCAAGAGACTCTATAAAGAGACGTGATAGTGTGTTAATAGTCGATGAAATCATAAAGGGTGGGGAGACGCAAAAGGCCCTATTAAACTTAGTCTGTAAGGCTAAGGCGGAAGTAGCGGGAGTATTTGCAATAATGTCCATTGGGGAATCATGGACCAGAAAATTGAGAGTACCTCCAGATTGCCCAGTAGAAATAGTCCTAAAAATGGAACAGCGTAGCATTGAAAAAATTTAGATTTTTAAAGAGAACTATCTAGTTTTCTCTCGCTTTTTCCACCTCAAATTTTTACCTCTACATTTTCTGCATTTCTTGGCTGTTGGCGCATTTCTTACTCCACAATCCCTACATATTTTAAGGTATAACCTTTTCCTCTGCGCAATTGCCCTCTTAAAGGGATCAACTAAAGGCATTGTTATCAGCCCTGCTTAACAAGAAATAATTCAGACAAAAATATTCTTTTTGGTTCTAAGAGACATATGTTTCCTTGTACCACTCAGCGAATTTCTTAAATGCCCTTGCGCGGTGTGAGAATCTATTTTTTTCCTCGATGCTCATCTCAGCAAATGTCTTACCTGGTTCCTCATCTGGCTTGAAGATTGGATCAAAACCGAAGCCCCCGCTACCCCTAGCCTCTCTAGAAATTCTGCCATAAACTATTCCCTGAAAACACCTCATGTCCTCTTGAGGATCACAGAAGACTACAACGGACTTAAAATATGCTCTACGCTCCTCTACATCCTCTAGAAGTTTAAGCAGTCCCCCTACACCTATCGTTCGATAAGCATATGATGAGTATGGTCCTGGAAAGCCGTTAAGCGCCTCTATAAAGAGACCAGCATCCTCAACTATCACTGGCAAGTTTGTTTCCCGAGCAGCGTATATAGCGCTCATCTCAGCAATCTCTTCTATATCATCACTCTGAACTTCTAGCATTTTAGCCTTAACCATGGCTACCGATATGGAGTACTCAGCTAAAATTTTTCTAGCCTCATTAAACTTATTAATATTTCTTGTAGCGAAAAAGATTAATCTTCCATATGGAAAGTTTCTGCTTATAGGCACTCTTAATTACCTCCCCGTTATATATCTGCCTCTCTTCTCTATCTCTATAACTCTATTTAAAACGTCTTTTGTGAGATTCTCACCCATCTCCTCCTCATACCCCCTCACGATGGCGTTAAAGCACTCATTAACATAATTGTAATGTGTACTTGCTAGAGCCCTTTTCATTAAATGAAGATCTACCCCCCGGGATTCTAGATCCATATCTTGCTCACTAAGTCCAAAATCTATTAAAACTATTTTCCCCTCAGGGGTTAAAATCATGTTTGATGTCGTGAGGTCTCCGTGCACTATACCACTCTTATGCAATCTACCTATCATCCTACCTATCTCGCGGCATATCCTTATTCTTTCCTCATCCGTCAGATCATTAAGTATATCCTTTATTCGCTTTCCCTCAACGTATTCCATGATTATCGTCGCTTCCTCAAGGTTAACCATAAATATTATTGGTGTTGGAACACCAGTTTCCTTAGCTCTATGAATCATCTGTGGTTCATGCTTAGTTCTTTGGATTTGCATGATCCTGTCTAGCTCTGGTAAACGATACTTTTTCGGCAGCCTTTTCTTAAAAATAACTTTTCTTCCATACCACTCTCCTAAATAAATGCATGCTTCGGCACCCCTCTTTATTAGAACTCTCATCATAACGCACCGTCTGGAACATAAAAATTCTTATAAAGTTTTAAACCATGGAACATCAACTTCATCAAGTCTCCACATCGTCTTAACGAGACTCTTCTCTATCTGGATTACTAGTCCGTGTTTATAACATAGTACGCCAGTCCAAGCTATCATTGCGCCATTATCTGTTGCATATTCTTTCGGCACAACTGAGAAACGTGCACCATGTTCCTCAGCCATCATATACAGCATCTCCTGAAGTCTCTTATTTGCTGCAACTCCCCCAGTTAATAAAACTTCACTTTTCTCCGTATGCGCTAGCGCTCTCTCAGTCACCTCAGTAAGCATGGAAAAAGTTGTTTCCTGAAGACTAAAGCATAAATCTTCAAGAGAGTATTTCCCCTCATGTATTAGGTTGATGACTGCGGTTAATAGCCCGCTAAAAGATAGATCCATCCCCTTAACCGTGTATGGGAGAAGTATTATCTTTCTACCTTTAGAAGCCAGTTCCTCAATGATCGCCCCTAATGGTTTACCGGGCTCAGGTCTTAGACCAGCCTCCCTAGCAAATACATCAAGGCAATTTCCAATAGCTATATCCAAAGTTTCTCCAAAGACTCTATATCGCCCTGCCTCAAAAGCAGATACTATCGTGTTACCACCGGAAACATAAAGCGTGATAGGATCCCTCACACGATTAATCATTCTACCTATTTCTATATGGGCTAAGCAGTGGTTTACTCCAACCAATGGTTTGCCTAGATATGACGCTAAAGCTCTGGCAACGGTTGCACCAACCCTCAGGCATGGGCCTAAGCCAGGGCCTTGAGAGAAAGCTATCACATCAATTTCTCTAGGTTTTACTCCAGCCCTCCTAAAGGCCTCAGCTATAACCTTGCCAGCAACCATAGCGTGGTGTTTAGAGGCTTCTCGCGGATGAATCCCGCCTATCTCTGGGATATAGACATCATTTACATTAGCAAGTATTTTGCCATCAAAAGAGACTATTCCAACGCCAAAGTCGTCCGCCGTGCTCTCTATACCGAGGCAAAGCCCTTCACACATAATCTTAAAATAGAAAAGCCTCCCTTTTAAAGATAATGGAGGAGATCATCAATACATTTTTATCTCTTTCAGTATTTAGATAATTTATTAGTGAAGAGGGTGACAAAGCAAGAAGACCTAGAGCGAAGAGCGTTTGAAATAATAATGAGGGCTGGGGAGAAAGGTATATTGCAATCAGAGCTCTGGCGCGAGATAAATGTTACTAGTAAAGAAGGCTCTAAAATTTCTATTAGGCTTGAAAGTAAGGGGTTAATTCACCGTGAACCAGAACTCTCAAAGGGCAGATGGACTTACAGGCTTTATCCAAAGCATCATCCAGTTTTTGTAAATTCAATACTGAAGTGTCCTTGCATCTCATGTAAAGAGAGCCCTATATGTGGTGCTGATAGTACAGTCACTCCAAATGATTGCGAAAAGTTCACACAATGGATTTTAGATGAATCTACGTGAAATAATTAATAGGTTTTCCTGGTGAACGGAAAGTTTGTCTAACAGATGGATTGAGAGACGGAAGAGGGACTATTATTATAGAAGGGCAAAGGAGGAGAATTATAGATCACGTGCCGCATATAAGCTTAAGCATGCAGTAAAGAAATATGGTTTCATAAAACCTGGTGATGTCGTTATTGATTTAGGTGCGGCCCCTGGTGGATGGCTACAGGTTGTCAGGGAGATCATTGGCGATAAAGGCTTTGTTCTTGGCGTTGATACTAAGGCTATAGAGTCTCTTGGCTATGAGAATGTATATACTCTAGTTGGAGACATAATGGATCCCGTTGTCTTGGAAAGAATAAAAGCTATCTTGCCGCGACTAGCAGATGTGGTTTTATCTGATGTCTCGCCCAATATTTCTGGAATTTGGGAACTTGATCATGCTAGGCAGATAGAGCTGGCGGAGCGCTCCCTACAAATAGCCTCATCCACTTTAAGAAAGAGTGGAAGCTTCTTCGTCAAAGTGTTTCAAGGAGAGCTTTTAGAACAATTCTTGAAGGAAGTTGGAGCACTTTTCAGTCAAATCAAAATTGTAAAGCCGGAGGCAAGTAGAAAGGAGAGTGCTGAAATATACGTTCTTGGATTAGCCTTCGGCGGGGAAGGTAAGGTTAATTAACATCCTCTCTCACCATTCATGAACTTGGAGGATATTCTCTATGTAGTTGTTTGGATCAGTCTCTTTAACAGAGCACCTATCCACATTAATGATATATATTGCATGTAAGCGGGCGTTTCTTATCTCTTCGACACTTACTGGTGGATTGCTATAATATAGGTCGCATAAAGCCTTTATCTCTTTTATCTCGCTGCTTGTACGATATTTCGGCGGTTTAATAAGTGCCGGGTGAAACCATAATGCATAATATGGAGGAGTTGCAAGAGCAAATTTTTCAGCAAAACCACTATATCTCGCTATCTTGCTTGTCACCCTAGCCTTACAATAGGTTATAGGATCAATGGCATGTTCTGGCGGAACATACCCCGTCTCAATCTCAATTATTAGACTACTTAAGCCCTTCAGGGCATATATATCACAGGTTATTCCATTTAAAGCATGCTCTAACTCAACAACATTATAACCGCTTAAAATAAGATACTTTGCGCACACTATCTCCATAATTGAATGATTAATTTTAACAGCATTTTTTCTATAAAGATTAATTAACTTGTCCTTCAACCTTAAAATCTGCTGACAAACTGTCTTATTTTCCCCACTACAAAGTCTATTCACAATAGTGTTTAAATCCTCTTCAAAACGCTCAACAGATTTATCTAATATCACAACTCAAAAAATATAGATTTATTCATTTAAAATTTTGTGTCAAAAATATTATATATGGTAATCATAAACTTATATCTCCTCAAGTCAGGAAGTAGGCTTTGAGCACTGCGTTTAGGTAAAGAGCATGCTTGTTGAAACGGCTGAAAACTGGCGTGCGATAAAGACTTTACCTAAACGGGCCGGGCAGCGCTCAAGGCTTAGACCTGACTTGGTAGACTATTATATTAACAGGTTATTCGATTTCTATTTTCTTTAGCTGCCTATTATACATCTCAACTATTTCATCTATGGTTGTTGCATCTTCAGGTAATTTATCTGCCCTATATCTTCCTGTAAACCTTGGAAATCTTATTGCCAGTCCGCTTCCCTTTCTTATGACGTCTTTTGCACATGTATGTATTGGGCTTAGGGTTATCTCAGCTCCGATAACTTCTATAACCATTTTTGGTATGAACCATACATCCGCTTCAAGCCCAGAGTTAACTCGTGGGTGCCTATGATTGATCTTGTATGGTTCAAGTATCTTTGGAAGATTTTCTAAGTCCTCATCCGTGAACCCTGAACCACATTTACAGATCGTCTCAAAAGTATCATTTTCATGATTATAGGCTGCTAATAATAGGGCACCATATTTCCCGGCTCTCTTACCTCTACCATAAAACGCCCCGACAACAACTAGGTCTACTGTATCTGTCATCTCGCTTTTATAATCTCGCTTATATTTTATCCACAGCCAACCTCTAGCACCAGCCTGATATATTGAATCCCTATTTAGCGATTTACATACAAGCCCTTCACACCCAGCCTCAACAGCTTCCTCAAAAAACTTTTCTAAATCTTCAACATTATCAACAATTATGTATTTGGCTAGCTGAAATCTATCGCTCTGCTCGATCATTTCTTCAAGAAACTTGTGCCTAACCGGGTATGGCTCTAATGTCAGGTCTTTACCATCAAAGTAAAGGGCGTCAAAAACGAAGAGAGAGACCGGGTATTCCTCGGCAGCTTTAGCAATATCATATTTTCGCCTCCTATGCATGAGCTCTTGGAATGGCATCATCTCGCCAGTATCCAGATTCACAACTACGCACTCAACCTCTATAATAGCCTCCTTAGCCTTCACATGTTTTCTAATAAGCTCAACGGCATCTGGATACTGACTAGTCATGTTCTCAAGTCTCCTAGAAAATAAGAGAACTTTTTCTCCATCTTTATGAGCCTGAATCCTCTCACCATCATATTTGTATTCAGCAACACATTTCCCACCAAGCTTCTCAAGTATCTCAGCTGGTGAGCTAAGTCTCTCAGCTAACATTGGTCGAATGGGATTACCGAGAGATACCTTAAAGTCTTTAAGCGCCTCGATGCTACCTTCAGCGAGAACTTTCGCAACCTTGCCAAGGTCTGATGAAATATTGTAGGCTCTCTCAATAATGTCTCTAGCCCCCTTACCCCCACCATAAGCTATTGCTAGCGCGTCCAGTATCGTCATATCAGCTACTCCTAAACGCAACTTTCCAGTAACGGTTCTAATAAGGTACTTTGCCTCTTTTGGCATTGCGTCTGCCAGTAGCCCGGCTAAGAGGTTTACTTTTAGATCCATGGAGCCTTCACCGGTAGTCCTCGCTATTTTATCTAGCGTGTAGTAAACTCTATCTACGGTCAATGGTTTCTGAAAAAAGGATATCTGGCGCCTCTTCTCCAGAAACCTCTGTGATGTCTCTCCGAGGTCACCAGTTCTAGTTAAGTCTTCTTCAATCTCGCTCTCCTTTCTCCCGGAGGCTTTAGCAAGAGCCTTAAGAGCCAACCTTTCGGCAATACCTAACTCAATACCCATAAAATCTGGGTAAAGTTTACCTTGAGTTAAATATACAACCTTGTCAATAACCTCTTTCGGGGTCTTTTTAAGAAGCTCAACTAGGTAATCGGTCATCTCAAGTCTTTTAGTCGTGCTTTCAATCCTTTCGTAAACTTCTGTAATTACAGAGTAATTCATCATGAACCACCATAATCTCAAAAGATAATTGAATAAAGACTCATTTAACCTTAGCTTTAACGTTTTGGGCTATAGACACTATAAGGATGAAAATAAGATTAACAAAATATGCTTAATTTCTCCTAAAGAACCTTTAGGTATAGATGAGATAATTTCTTGAAAAATAGCAACATAAAATAAAGGGGGATTTTAAGGGCATCTATTTCCTTATATACTCTCGGAATTTCTTGCCACAACATTCATAAAGTTTTATGTGAACCTTTGGGCCTAGATCCCACTCTTTAATCAGCTTTGCCTCTTGACCGCAAACTGGACATTTCATGGATTGCTAACCCCCAACTTTTACATACTCCGTCATGATATTTAAGGCTTAAAACCTCCTATATAGGGCAACATCACCATTTTCATTGACGCCCAGCGTCACCCTCTTACATAGCACTCATGCTAGAAAATATTTAAGCAGCATTAACTTTCACTTCTCCTCATTAACCGTAATCTTTTTCTAAGATTTTAAATTTTCACTAAATATTAACTAATATTATTACTTAATACCCTAATGGAGATAAAGCCCATGGAAGTAGATAGGCTACTAAAGGAGTATTTGGAAAGCAAAGCTAATATTCTAAGAATACATAGTATTAGATCTACTACTAAAGCTGGATCCGGCCATCCAACTAGTTGTCTCTCAAGCGCTGAGATTATTGCAACACTTTTCTTCCATGTTATGAATGTTAGTCCGGAGCATATTGACTACTTGGACAATGATGAGTTTATCCTCTCAAAGGGTCATGCAGCCCCCATCCTATATGCCGCTTTAGCTGAGATAGGCGTGATTCCACGGGAGAAAATAATGACCCTAAGACAATTTGACTCAGAGCTCGAGGGACATCCCGTCCCGAGAATAAAGGGCATAAGAGTTGCAACCGGATCGCTTGGCCAAGGATTATCTATTGGCTTAGGTATGGCCTACGCTAAAAAACTTTTGGGGATTGATAGACGAGTCTATGTTCTTCTCGGAGATGGCGAAATGGCCGAGGGCTCTAACTGGGAGGCAATAAATCTAGCTGGCAAGCTCAGACTGTCAAATCTAGTGGCAATAATGGATATGAATAAGCTTGGCCAGAGCGAACCGACAATTTTTCAATGGGATTGGGAGGCCTATGCTAAAAGGATCAAAGCCTTCGATTGGAACATTAGTGTATGTGATGGACACGACATTAGAGATATTATTAGAGCGTTTAATGAAGCGAAGAAATCTGATAAGCCATTCTTCATAATCGCTAAGACGGTTAAGGGGAAAGGTGTAAGTTTTCTTGAGAATGTTGAGAGCAGACATGGAACAGCGCTGAGCAAGGAAGAATTGAATATTGCTGAAAGTGAAATTCTTTCAAGGATAAGGCATAATATCGAGTTAAAGCCCCAGAACTTCATTGAGGTTAGAATCCCCATTAAGTCTAGGATGAAGTATAAGGAGATTAAAACTAACTACAAGATTGGCGAGATGGTTACCACTAGGGAGGCGTTCGGCAGAGCTCTTGTAAAGCTTGGTGAGCAGAATGAAATGTTGGTAGTTCTAGATGGAGATGTTAAGAACTCTACATTCACAATGTACTTCTTTGATAGATTCCCTAAAAGAAGTCTCCAATGCTATATAGCTGAGCAGAGCATGGTTAGCATAGCCGTTGGGATCCAAACGCAAGGATTCGATGTATTCTTAGCGACTTTTGCATGCTTCCTCACTAGGGCGTTCGATCAGATAAGAATGGCTGCCTATTCAAGGGCGAACTTAAAGATATGTGGCTCCCATGCTGGTGTAGCGACTGGTGAGGACGGAGCATCACAAATGGGGCTAGAGGATATAGCCATGTTTAGGACAATTTTTGGGAGCGTCGTTTTATATCCCTGTGATGCCGTGAGCTCAGAGAAACTTACGTATGCCATGGCAAACTATGAGGGCATATCATATCTTAGGACAACCAGACCGAGAATGCCAATAATATATGACAACGAGGAAGAATTTCATATCGGTGGTTCAAAGGTTTTAAGGCAGAGTAAAAATGATGAGGTAACGGTTGTTGCTTGTGGTATAACAGTTCACGAGGCGTTGAAAGCTTATAAAATGTTAAGGAAGGAAGGTATAAATATTAGAGTTATTGACTGCTATTCCATAAAGCCCCTTGACGCTGAGACTCTTGTTAAGGCTGCTGAAGAGACGGGGCACGTGATAACCATTGAAGATCACTATCCGGAAGGTGGACTAGGGGAAGCTGTAGCCTCATTAGGTCTAAGACCACACATACTCGCCGTCAGAAAAATGCCACACTCAGGAAAACCACAAGAACTCTTGTCAGAACAAGGGATAGACGCAAATGGAATAGTGAGGAAAGTTAAGAAAATCATTTCCTCATAATAAACATTAAGAGAGAAGCCGTAACTTTAACACTAAATTTAATGGTAAGTTTAATGTAACTATGTTGTAAAATTGTATGGTGCGGGGGTGGCAGAGCCTGGTCAAATGCGCGGAGCTTACGGATAAAGTAACACCGTAAGCGCGTAAGACTCAAGATTAGAAAAGATGGGGTATCCCGTCCCATAGGGGTTCGTGGGTTCAAATCCCACCCCCCGCACCATTAATGCAACCCCACTCCTCCGCTGAGCCTTTTTACGCATGTTTACTTGCGCTTTCTAAAGAACTTCAGCCCTCTGTGTTCACATACATACTCAAAGCCTGCCTCGATTAACTGTGTTATATCTTCTGGCGTTTCAGCAACCCTACATGTGTATTCGTCCGAGTCGAACCTCACTAGGTGAGTGTATTTTAGCGTGTTTTGTATTTGCTTATGTCCCAGGATTTCCATGACGTACAGTATGTCCCTCGTTTTATAATATTCCATCGTCGCCTTCCAATGTCTTAGAGTCTTGAAGCTTATCATGTTGATCCTGGGGTTTTTCAGTTTAGCGGCAATTCTTCTCCTCTGCTTTCTAAAGTTGCATGCAAAATGTTCTAAGCTCCCGTTGTTAAAGACGTAATCGTTCTTTCTTGGCAAGGCACGGAGCATGGCCTCGAGTTTAGGAGACATCCTAAATACCCTGGCTTTACTTCCCTTTTCAGGCCTTACGTAGACCATCTTCTGCTCAAAGTCTATATCGCTCCACTTGAGTCTCCATGCCTCGCCGGCTCTTATGCCCGTCTCCTTCAGCAATTGTAAGAAGGTAGCCATCCTTGGGCTGCAGCCCGCAATTAGCTGGTCTATTTCGGTCTCAAGCGGGATCCATGGAAGCGTTTCTTCTCGCCTATACCTAGGCGGCTCCCACGTTTTACCAATCATCTTTAGGAAAGTCGAATAAGCTATTACAGCATTTTCTTTTCGCCCAGCGCTCCACCGCTGCCTCGCAATAATAGACTTAACATTTTCAGGGTCAAGTAAGTCTGCGCCCCTCTTAGCCAAGACATTTAGAATTTTAACTCTACTCTCAATCGTCTGCTCAGCGTAACCCTGCTTCTTCATCCACCATGCAAAGTTAAAGAGCAGCTCGCTGACTTTAGGATTCTCTGTGGCTCCCGCAGCCCGGCCTTCAGCATAGGCTTTCTCCTCCATTGGGACCAGCACGGTCCCAGCCGAGTTTTTCGCCCCTTCTCGGAGGCGCAGTACTCGGCAATTACTAAATTTGGAACATAAAGTATTTAAGTCTTTTCCTAAATTTGTAACATTATGCACTCGAAAATCTTCAGCGACCGAGAGCGCAGAATTATTCAACGCTTTCTTAATGGGGAGATCCCCATCACTGACCGTGCGCTCAGCCAAATTAGAACCAGGGTGAAAGCTTTCAAGCTGCTCGCCAGCGATGTTGAGCTTTACCTGCGCCTGAGAGAAGCGATATCCGCAAAGCCTGCATAGCCAGCGCTGAACGGCTCTTCCATCGCTAAGGTATCTTAATCCATCCCTCCATACTTTAGATGAGCCGCATTCTGGGCATTTAGGGGGCTGGCTGCTGGGCTGCGGGAGCCCATTGTCT
>JAWAXL010000005.1:36741-48117 GCA_038820405.1 Bathyarchaeia archaeon | reverse complement strand
TAATGCCCTGATATCTAAGGTTTATTCTACGGGTAAGCCTTGATAGGGTTGCCGTTGATAGCACGACTATAAAGGCTAGGAAAGGGGGGAGATTGTAGGCTATGATGGATATAAGCATATTAAGGGTACGAAGATTCATGCTGTTGTATCGCCTGAATCCCTACCTTTAAGCGTTCAAGCAGGACCTGGCGATGAGCATGACTCAAAACACTTCATAAAGCTCCTTGAAGATGTGAGGGTTAAGCATGGTAGGGGTAGGCCTAGGAGTAGACCTAAAGAGGTTATAGGAGACTCAGCATATGATGCTAGGAGATTAGAGAATACCTCAAGCGTAGAGGAGTGAAAGCAAACATAGATGTCAATCCGAGGAATAGGCGTAAGCCCAAGCATGGAAGACCATACAGGCTCGATAGGAAGGCATATAAGAGCATGAGGAGCGCTGTTGAAAGATTCTTCGCATGGATAAAAGCATTCAGAAGAATAACCATAAGATACGAAAGACTAGCATCAACATTCCTAGGATTCATACAAATAGCATGCATAATAATATTGCTGAGGGTTTTCAGATGAGTTCAATGATTTCTCCGTCATAAAGTCGTATAAAGAGTAACGCACCTTACGATTAATGAGCCCATGACAAGCTCTTGTCAGTCATTTTGAAGGGAATGCCTGGTTAGCATATAGCTTTTGCTGGCGCTGAAATTAAAGCTGAGAATGCATGACAAAGGTTATTCGAAGACCTTTAAATAACCAGCTACTAGAATTCTCTGATTGGTTAATCCTAGTTATGCTTCGACCTTATTGTGTTTTTAATCAATTGGATCTAAAAAATTTAACTAGGAATTATGCCCTAAATCTCATATATTGTTTTTAACAGTTGATTAGAATTTCAGAGTTATATTCCCTATCTCAGATCATCATATCCATCAATAAACTTTTAACAATATATCTTACCATGAAATCGATAAGGGTCGACCGGGAGAGGAATAAAAATAATGTATGGAGAAACCTCTAAGTTTACCGTTATCTTTCACTTTTGCCTTCTATGCATCATGAAAATCATGTTTGCGATAAGTACAGCTTCGTCTTTTTGGTTCTTTACAGTATACCTGAAGGTTATTATCCCTCTGTCAGGTTTGCTTGTCTCTTTTTTCTCCAGAACCTCTACTTCAACTCTTATCGTATCCCCGATTTTTACAGGTACCAGAAATCTCACGTCCCTTACACTGAGCAAAGCCATGACCGAGTCTTCAAAAATTCCGCTCATCCAAACCAGACCAGCAGATAAAGCAAATGTCAAAAGACCGTGAGCTATTCTGCCCTTAAAGATAGTTCTTTTTGCGTACTCTTCACATATATGTAATGGGAAAAAATCTCCGGTAAGTCCTGCCCAAAGCACTAAATGCGCATCGGTAATGGTTATCCCGAAAGTTTCTGTTTTATCCCCAACATTAAAATCTTCCCAGCACTTTTTTGGAGTCTCCCTAGGCAAATATGGTATGTCAGTAGGAATTATACTCAAACCAATCACTCCGATCCATGAATAATGAAATTTAAGTGGAGGGATTATTTAATCTTAGCTCCATTTTTATTTTCATCTTCTTAATGATTATTTAGCTAAAATTATACTTACCTCGATTATGAACTGACAATTAATTTAATTTCTTCATACGAACCACGTATCTTTTCGGCTACTTCAGTAGGCACTTCATTATTTTGCGGCTCGGCTGATGCTATTATTCTAGGTTTAGTGATATATCTACTTCATGGGCAAACTAAAGTATAATTTCCTTACAAGAGATTCTCTACTAATTTCAGAATCTCTCATAATTAATTCGCTTGAAGGGACTGCCTAAAGGGGGCGCTTAAGGATTGTATATTTGCGCTCGCACCTGCGCTCCAAAACCTCGGGATTACGTATCTATTTTGAATTTTCTTCGAAAGATGTTTTGCTCTAATTACCACTCTCACGAGGAAAATAATTGTGTAATTATATGGCGTAGCGCTCTATATTAACTCAGAGTATTCATCGATATTCTATACCTTTTTGAGTATAGATTTTAGATCTACTTAGCAGGCTGGAAAAATAAGTAGTCGAGGGTTTCTTAGGAGGCATCTGCTGGCAGCGGCTCTTGTCTCAATCCTAGTGTTCGCAGCCACGTATGCACTAGCGGTAACTATGAATATTAGCGGCGTTGGCTTCCTAGGGAGGGGGAGAAGCTAATGTTGTCGCGCCGAACGTGACAAGCGTTAGATGGGTTACTGAAAAACAAGGGAATAGATGGATTGTAACTGGCGTTCAACTAACATTTGACAGGAACCTTCCCTCCGGCACAACAATCTACATCGACCTGTTAAACTCGAACAACGAGATAAAAGCCTCTGGGAGCGAAACCCTTGAGAGCGATCTCCCAAGTTGGAATCCTGTTACCATTTCAATAAATACGTCTTCACCTGTTAGGGCAAACGAGATTGCTAGGATCGCTATCTCTGTTGTCGAGGGGCCTAGCGAATGACTTTAGTCAAATATGCGGTTCCCCTCTCAATTTTTTCCATTCTGGCGGCTATCTTTCTGCTTGGTGTTAGAGCGGTCATCGTTTTATCTGATTCTATGGGGCCCACTATATCAAGGGGCAGCCTGGTGATCACCGCACCCTCAAATGAGTATAATGTCGGTGATATAATCCTGTTCAGGATTCTTGAGAGGCCGGTTCTGCATAGAATAATTGATATTGATGAGATTAACGGCGGCTACTATAGGACTAAGGGGGATGCCTCACAGAGCATAGATCCATTGAGGGTTCCAAAGGATGCTGTTGCTGGGAAGGCAATCCTCACAGTGCCGGGTTTTAGGGCAGCAATAAACTCCCTACGAAACCCCTTAAACTTGGCATTAATCGCTTCAACAACATACTTCATTACATGCATTATCCTAATCCTACTTAAGCACCCAATAGGTCAACCTTAGAAGCTGTCTTATAAGTCGATAAAGCCAAAAATACAGGAGATGCCTCCTCTGAAAGAAGTAGAACCAGATGGGCGCTAAGAAAAAGAAGGAGTCCCTAAAAGCTTTTATCTTAATATTGAGAGTATCATAACGGTTCGGTGCCGATTATGTTAAGGCTTTATGAAAAGACGCCCCCAGTTCCACCAGAGGAGTTTGTTAGAATTGAATGGACATCCTTAAAAAAGTACGTCACAGATGTCCTCTCCTCCCTAAAGGTTCCAAGAGATCATGCCGAGATCGTTGCAGACGTTCTCGTAACGGCGGATTTAATGGGGATTGAGAGCCACGGTGTCCAGAGACTCAGAAGGTATACGGTTGGCATTCAAGTAGGCTCAGTAAACCCTAAAGCCAATGTAATTATTGTGAAGGAGACGGGTCCAACAGCATTAATTGATGGCTGCTCCGGGCTAGGACAGGTAATCGCATATAGAGCTATGGAAATGGCGATTGAAAAGGCTAAAAAAATGGGTGTATCAGCGGTAGGCGTTAGGAATAGCCACCACTTCGGTATAGCTGGTTATTATGCCTTACAGGCAGTTAAAAGTGGTTTAATAGGCATAGTGATGACTAACTCTGAGACACTAGTATCCTATACGCATACTGTAGGCAGAAATATAGGCACAAATCCGATAGCCGTAGGCTTCCCAACAAAGAGTCCACCTCCAATACTCTTCGACGCCGCTACAAGCGTTGTACCAATCGGAAAGATAGAAGTCTATGCGAAGGAGGGTAAGAAGATACCGCCAGGCTGGGCTCTATCCCCAGAGGGAAAGATTATAGAAGATCCGATAGAGGTATTAAATAGAAAATGCTCATTGCTGCCGCTGGGCGGGCTTGGCGAAGAGTTTGGTGGGCATAAGGGTGCTGGTCTTTCTCTTGTCGTGGACATGCTTTGTGGAGTTTTAACTGGTGCTAACTACGGCATGTTTGTTAAGCATACTGCCGATAAAGAGAAGGCAAATGTTGGGCATTTCATGGTGGCAATAGACATAGATAAAATATCATCATTAGATCTATTCTTGGAAAGGGTTGAAAATTATAGGGAGTATATAAGGGGCTTAAGAAAAATTTCAGAGAATGTTGAGGTATGGATACCTGGCGAGAAGGCTTGGCTGACAATGGAGACAAGGAAAAGAATAGGGATACCAGTCCACAAGAACATCCTTAAGGAGATAAAGGAGGAAGGTGAGAGACTTGGAGTATCTACCAATATTATTAAGATACTTAAGGAAACAGCGTAAAAATAAGATGAAGATGATGTTCAAATGAGTCTCGAGAGGTTAGCTGGCGAAATTGTTAGGGCGCAGAAGGACACTACGCTCCAACTTGGTCTCAGAAGATCCATAAACAACTTCTTCCGCTCCATAAACAATGTATTAAAAAATTATTCTATGCTGGCAGAGATAACCGAGCACGTGAAGTCAGTTAGAGAGAAGGTTTTAAAGGACCTTGAATACTACATCAATTTGGCGATTAAAAACATAAATAGTACTGGGGCGCACGCCTATTTCGCTGAGAACAGGAACTCTGCACTAGAAATTATTGATAAAATTATTGGCGGTGGAAGAAAGGTTATTGTAAAGGCCAAATCTATGGTGACTGAAGAGATAATGCTACGTGAGCACCTTATTGAGAGGGGGCATGAGGTTTATGAGACAGATATAGGCGAGTTCCTCATACAGATATCCAAAAGCAAACCGATGCACGTAATAGCCCCATCACTCCACTTAAGCAAGGAGCAGGTAACTGACCTGCTTAGATCCTACATGGGATTAAACATTAGTAATGATGTAAGTTATGAAAAAATAATCTCATATATAAGAGATCTCCTAAAAGAAAAGTTTGTTAGGGCTAACGTTGGAATTAGTGGTGCAAATGTCATAGCCGCGGATACGGGGTCCATTTTTCTTGTTCATAATGAGGGGAACATAAACAATATAATCACGCTGCCACCCATCAATATAATTGTTGTAGGTGTCGACAAGATAGTGCCAACATTTAGCGATGCAATATTGCAGATCATGGTTCAATCGGGTTATGCAGGACTCTACCCACCGACATACGTAAACATAATCTCAGGAATAAGCAGCACCGCCGACATAGAATACCATAAAGTTTATGGCGTGCATGGCGCCAGGGAAATTCACGTAATACTTTATGATGGTGGGAGGATTAAAGCATCAAAAGATCAAGTCCTAGCAGAGCAGCTGCGCTGTATTAAGTGTGGGTGCTGTCAAATCTCATGCCCAATCTGGGGCCTCTGCGGGAACATTTGGGGTGGGAGAGTTTATGGCGGAGCAATGGGGGTTGGGTGGACTGCGATAACCGAGAGTCTTGAGGTTGCTGAGATCCTCTCTTGGTTCTGCCTCCTTTGTAACGCCTGCAAGGAACTATGCCCAGTCAAAGTCAGTGGAGCCGAGATATCCAGAAAACTTAGATCTAGAAGTATTGAGAGGAGCATGGTGCCGTCAAAAGTTAGGGATCTTCTGGAAAACATCTATAAGTATGGGAATCCCTTCGGTCTGCCCCGTTCAAAGAGGTCTGAATGGGCTGGGGATACCGTCCCGCGTTTCAGGGATGGTGTGGATCTCCTCTATTATGTAGGAGACATGGGTTCCTTCCACCCGAGGGCGCAGAGGGTTGCTAAGAGCCTAGCTGAAATCCTTTCTCTAGCCAATGTCTCCTATGGCATTTTGGGGGAGAGAGAGAACTGCTCGGGAAGTGAGGCTTATGAGATTGGCGAGGTCGGCCTCTTCGAGGAGCTTGCTAAGCGCAACATAGAGATCTTTGAGTCCATGGGCGTAAAGAAAATAGTTACATTATCGCCTCACTCATATAATGTTATGAAGAACTTTTATGGAGACTTCGGTGGAAATTTCGATGTGAGGCATTACACGCAGCTACTCTGGTCTCTTATCGATGATGGGAAAATAAGTTTTGATGATAAGGTCTTGCCTAGTAAAACCATAGCATACCATGATCCATGCTTCTTAGGCAGGTGGAACGGGGAATATGATGCCCCAAGAAGAATCCTTAAATCTATTCCGGGCATTCATCTGGTTGAGCTGGAGTGGAGTCGAGAGAATTCTCTATGCTGTGGGGGTGGTAGTGGAAACTGCTATGTTGGCTTTGGTTACGGTCTCCTCTCCGAGAGCGAGTATAACCCTAATAGGTTAAGGGTTAGAGAAGCTCTCAATGCTGGAGCAGAAATTTTGGCTGTAGCCTGCCCCTCCTGCCTCCTTATGCTCGAAGAAGCTATTAAGGCAGAGAACCTAGAGGGCAATCTTGCCGTGATAGATATTTTAGAAGTTGTCAAATTAGCCCTCAAAGGAACACAAAAAGAGAACGGTTAAATACTTGGATGCATCCTCATCTGAAAGATGAGGAAGCCGTCCCAGACTGACCTACATGGAATGAGGACCTCACGACGATCTGATAAATTTTTCCAAGTTTGAGTAATATTTATGAAGGAGAAACTTTAAGTAATAGTTTCGCAATCTTCAAAGAGACGGAATAAACATTAAGATTTAGGAGAAAGGTGTATAAGAATGGAGTATATTTATGCTGCAATGCTGCTCTATAGGGCTGGTAAACCAATAGATGAGGAAAATTTAACCAGGGTCCTCAATGCTGCAGGGGTCAATGTTGATCCAATAAGAGTTAAGGCTTTGGTGGCAGCCCTATCGGAGATAAATATTGATGAGGCTATTAAATCTGCGCCAACATTTATGCCAATGATAACCTCCACAGCTGCAGCTCCAGAAGCACAGCCGGCACCAGCCGCTGAAGAAAAGACAAAGAAAGAGGAAGAGAAGAAGAAGAAAGAAGAGGAGGCTCTAGAGGGTTTAGCAGCCCTCTTCGGTTAAACCTTAATCTATAATTGCTGCAATAGCCCCTCTTGTTATACACTCTTGAAGATTACTGAGGACGTCGCTATCCGGATGTCTTTATAATGCGGAGCTTATACCATTTTGTTAGGATGAGGGAAATTTGATGCAAGTTAACGAGGATGAATATAAGCTTCCATTCTTTTTGGAGAGCGGCTATCTTAGGAAGAGATGTCCGCGCTGTGGCGAATTCTTTTGGACGCTCAGTCCAGAGCAGGTACTCTGTGGAGAATCTAATGTCTATGGATGCGCAGAATACACTTTCATAAATAACTCTCCAGTAAATAGACCCTATAGTCTGGCTGAAATGAGGGAGACCTTCCTATCATTCTTTGAGAAGAGGGGCCATGGGCGCATTAAGCCTTATCCTGTTGTTGCGAGATGGAGGAATGATCTCTACTTCACCAACGCGAGTATAATAGACTTTCAGCCATATGTTACTGAAGGGATCATCCCGCCGCCGGCAAACCCGCTTGTTATAAGCCAACCCTGCATTAGATTTCAAGATCTGGAAAATGTCGGCCCAACTTTCGGTAGACACTTAACCATATTTGAGATGGGCGGACACCACGCCTTTAACTACCCAGATAAAGAGGTTTACTGGAAAGATGAAACTGTGAGGCTTCACTATGAGTTCGTGACTAGGGAGCTCGGCATCAAACCCGAGCTAATAGTTTATAAAGAGGGAATGTGGTCTGGTGGTGGAAATGCTGGCCCGGATGTTGAGAGCATAATCTGTGGTTTAGAAGTCGCAACCCTTGTCTTCATGAAGTATAAGATTGTAAGAGAAGAGTTCATCGAACTACCTATAAGAACTGTTGATACTGGATATGGAATAGAGCGCTTTACATGGCTATCTCAGGGGACTGTTAGCTGCTTTCATGCTGCCTATGGTGAATTACTCGATAAAATTATGGAGCTGGCCGGCATTAGTAAAGTAGATAATGAGCTTTTAACAAAATTCGCTAAAGTATCAGGTCTTATAAGTATATCGAAGACTGTAAGCAGGACTGAGAATTGGAGGCGAATATCTTCTAAACTAGATATGGATATTGGCGAGCTGCAGAGAATAATAAATCCAATTGTTGATGTGTTTGCCGCTACGGATCACACGAAATGCCTAGCTTTCATATTAGCTGAGGGCGTTGTGCCATCGAACGTCGGGGAAGGTTATCTGGCTAGGCTACTCGTTAGGAGGACATATAGGCTCCTTAGAAACCTTGGCATTGAGAATTTGATGCCTGATATAATTGACATGCAGATATCCCATTGGTCCAGAGACTTCCCACATTTAAAGGATATGCGGGCCGAGGTTCTGGAGCTTCTTGAAATCGAGGTCAAGAAATATAAGGGTACTTTAGCGAGGGGAGGGGAGACTGTTAGGCGTCTTGTTCGGGAGGTTAAAGCGAGAGGCGAGACTGAGATCCCAATAAAAAGACTCGTTGAGCTCTACGATTCACATGGCTTAACGCCGGAAGTTGTATCTGAAATAGCTTCCTCAGAGGGGTTACGGGTTGATGTACCTGAGGGCTTTTATAGCTATGTTGCTGAAAGACACATTTCCTCCGCGAGGCCAGTCTTTAAGATAGTTGAGAAGATGGAGGATCTAGGCATAGACATCTCTGGCATACCCGAGACCAAGTTACTATATTATGAGGACGCCTATATAAAGGAGTTTAGGGCTAAGGTTCTTAAGGTTCATAGAAACATGGTTATACTAGATAAGACCGCCTTTTACCCAGAAGGTGGAGGCCAGCCATCGGATCAAGGTTATCTTGAATTTAATGGCGTTAGGACAAAGGTCTGTGAAGTTAAGAGGACTCGTGGAAACATAATAGTTCATTTTGTTGAGGGGCCCCTTCCAAGCGAGGGCTGTGAGGTCAGGGGTATTTTAGACTGGTATAGAAGAATAAGTTTAATGAGACACCACACGGCCACTCACATAATTATGGGCGCCGCTAGAAGGGTTCTTGGGGAACATGTTTGGCAAGCTGGGACGCAAAAAGATATCCGCCAATCGAGGCTTGATATAACACACCCAAAGAGACTTACAAAGGAGGAGATTAGCCGCATAGAGGAGCTGGCTAATGAAGCTGTTATGGAGAATATGCTAGTGGAGATCACATGGATGCCTAGGGAGAAGGCTGAACGCATTTACGGCTTTAGACTCTACCAAGGCGGCGTTGTTCCCGGTAGGGAAATAAGAGTTGTTAAAATCGATGACTGGGAAGTCGAGGCTTGTGGGGGAACCCACTGTAAATCCACCGGAGATGTGGGCGCTATCAAAATATTGAGAACCGAGAGGATCCAAGATGGTGTTGAAAGAATAATATTCAGCGCTGGGCTACCAGCTGTGAGGAGAATCCAGGAAATAGAATCCAAGATTATTCGCATATCAGAGCTAATTGATGCTCAGTTAGATAGGGTTGACATCGCTTTAGAGAAGATTATTGACGAGTGGAGGAATTTGCGCCGCGAGAGGGATCGCTTAGTAGGGAAGATTGCCAGGATAATGGCTGAAAAATACCTTTTGGAGGCGAAGGATATAGGTGACTTAAAACTGATCTCCAAGCTAGTTAGTGGTGAGGAGGCAAATATAGACTTACTTATCGGGATCTCAAATGAAATTGTTAAGAGCAGTTCAAGCGCAATCGTGGTTCTTATCCATGTTGACAAGGAGGCAAGGGCTGTTGTGAAGGTTGGGGACAAGGCCCTTAAAGATGGCATACAAGCCTCAGAGGTAGCTAGGAGAATAGGGCAGATATTGGGTGGTGGCGGAAGCGGAAGAGCTGACTTCGCTCAGGCGGGCGGCCCTATAACTGGAAATGCACTTAAAGCTTTAGAGGAGACTGAAGCAATAATATATAGAATTATTGTTGAGCGTGAGAAATAGTGTCGCAGATAAGATGGGAAGAGATTGAGGAGAAATGGCGTAGAAAGTGGGAGGAAACACGCCTATTTGAGACTGATCGAGACCCAACTCGTAAAAAGTGCTTTGTTACATTTCCATATCCATATATGAATGGACCATTACACTTGGGCCACGGATTCACAGCAACTAGGGTTGACGTGTGTGCTAGATTCATGAGGATGAAGGGTTATAACGTTCTCTTCCCATGGGCCTGGCATTGGACTGGTGAGCCGATTGTTGGAGCCTCCTTGAGGATTAAAAATGGTGATAAGGGGTTAATGAGGGTTCTTAAGGAGGTAGATGGCGTACCAGAGGAGGAACTCAAGAATTTTATTGATCCCGTATATATGGCAAATTATTATACTCAAGAGAGTAGGGAAGTTGTTAAAAGAATGGGTTTCTCAGTTGACTGGCGTAGAGAATTTCATACGACAAGCCATGAACCAACATACAGTAAGTTCATTGAGTGGCAGTATTTGACTCTAAGGGATCTTGGATACGTTGTCAGGGGAACCCATCCAGTTGTCTGGTGTCCATCATGCCAAAGCCCAACAGGTGATCATGATAGGCTTGTAGGCGAGGGAGTCTTCCCAGAGGAGTATATACTAATAAAGTTCATTTTTGGAGATACCTATCTCCCAGCGGCCACATTTAGACCTGAGACAATATTCGGCGTAACAAATATGTTTATAAATCCAGATGCTGTATACGTTGAGGCGCTTGTTGATGGTGAGAAGTGGATTATAAGCAAGAGCGCAGCCATAAAGTTATCTGAGCAGCTGAGGAAAGTTGAGATTTTAAGAGAGTTTAAAGGAGGGCAAATTATTGGAAAATATTTTAAGGAACCAATAAGTGGTAGAGATCTCCCGATACTTCCAGGATGGTTTGTTGATCCAGACTCCGCTACTGGAGTTGTTTATAGTGTTCCAGCACATGCGCCAGCCGATTGGATTGCCCTGAAAGACTTAATGAATAAGCCAGATCTATTGAAGGAGTTTGGAATCTCATCGGAGATTATTAGTGGTATTAAGCCGATTTCACTGATTAATATTGAGGGTTTTGGGGATTATCCTGCTATAGAAATTGTTGAACAGATGGGTATAAGGGATCAGTTTGACCCAAGACTTGAGGAGGCAACATCTATAATTTATCGGAAAGAGTTTCATACAGGAGTCTTAAAGCCTATCTGCGGAAAATATGCTGGTAAGATTGTTAGAGAGGTTAAAGCTCAGATAATAGAGGACTTCAAGAGGATGGGTATAGCCTCATTAATATATGATCTGCCCCAGAAGGTAATATGCCGATGCGCAACAAAATGTATAGTGAAAGTATTGTCTGATCAGTGGTTCCTAAAGTACTCTGATCCAGATTGGAAACGCCTAGCACATGAAGCGATAGACTTAGCTAAAATATTTCCTGAAAGCGCTAGATTATACTTTCATGAGAAAATTGATTGGCTTAGGGATTGGGCGTGCGCTAGGAAAACTGGCTTAGGGACACCTCTACCATGGGATCCAGACTGGATAATTGAGACTTTAAGCGACTCAACAATATACATGGCGTTCTACACG